>JAKAYZ010000016.1 GCA_021816165.1 Planctomycetota bacterium
AGCTCGCGCATGACTCGGGCTAACTCGGCCTGCCCGTCGGTCATACGCCGGTAAAGTGCATAGATGTGGTTGTACGCAGCGACGTTGGCGGGGTTCGGACTGTAGACCAAATCGGTGCGTTGGCGGGCGATGGCACGGATGATTTGCGTCATACTGGTGTAGCCGGTGGTGGCTTCGCCGGCTGCCATGCAGCCGAGGATGGCGGCTCCAAGAGCCACGCTTTGCGGACTTTCCGCCAGACTGATGGGTGCATTGAGCACGTCGGAATAAATCTGCATAAGCAGGGGAGACTTTGCGGGTAAACCGCCGCTGGCCACAAAGTGTTGCACCGGAACGCCGTTTTCGACCAGCAACTCCACAATCCAGCGCAGGCCATATGCGGTGGCCTCCATCAGAGCGCGGTAAAGCTGCACTGGTTGCGTGGTCAGAGACAATCCGACAAAAGCTCCGCTTAAGTGACCATCCATCAACGGTGTGCGGCAACCATTGAGCCAGTCCACCGCCAGCAGGCCATGACTGCCGGGGGCGAGGGCCGCCGCTTGCTGGTTCATTTGCTCATGGGTGGTACCGGCGGTACGTATCAACCAGGCCAGAGAATCGCCGACGCTGGCCTGGCCGGTTTCGTAACCAAAGCTGCCGGGCAGAATGCCATCCTCCACCACGCCGGCCACGCCCGGCACGTGGTGTTGGCAGGCGGAATTAAGAAGGTGGCAGGAACTTGTTCCGATGACCATCACCAGGGTATTGTTGTCACTAACGCCCGATCCGGGCAGACCCGCGTGGGCATCAATAATAGCTGTGCTTACCGGTATGCCCGGCGGCAAATCCAGCAACGCCGCGGCAGCGGCGCTTAAGCCGCCCGCCCGTTGGCCGGGAGCACACAGGCGGCCGGGCATTTTAGTGGCAACCACGTCGGCGAGACTCGGATGCACAGCCGCGAAAAACTCAGAGGATGGAAAGCCGGCTTGTTTACTCCAGCAGCCTTTGTAGCCCGCCTGGCAGGTGGATCGCACGAGTGCCTGGGGGTGGCAGTGCGGCCAAGGGCCGGCGGTGAGCTGCCACACCAGAAAGTCTCCGGCTTCCAGCCAGACTTGGGCGGCGGCATAAACCTGCGGCGCCAGTTCCAGAGTCTCGAGAATTTTCGGGAAAAACCACTCCAGCCCGATGATGCCGCCATACCGATCCAGCCATGGTTCGTGGCGTTCATGGGCTACGGCGTTGAGGCGGTCGGTCTGATGCTTGGCCCCATGGTGTTTCCACAACTTGGGCCAGGCCAGCGGCATGTTTTGAAATTGCGGCAGCATACACAGAGGCGTGCCATTGCTGAGTGTCGGCAACATGGTGCAACTGGTAAAAGCCACACCAATGCCCACGATTTGTTGGGGATTGATTTTGGCGGCCCCCATGGCCGCGTGGCAGGCCTGGGCCAAATTGCTCAGCCAGTCCTGCGGGTGTTGCAGGGCGTAGTCGGGCGGGAGATTTTGGCCAGTGGTGGGCAGCGTGCGGTCGATCACGCCATGGGTATAAGGGCGGTCCGCCTGTCCGACAATATGGCCGGTGGCAATATCAGCAGCAACGACGCGCACGGACTCCGTGCCATAATCAAAACCCAGACTGTAGCGTTTCTCGGTGGTCATGGTAAGAGGCTCCAAAGCTGGCTCGGCCTGTGGTGTTGCGTCAGTGCTTCGCCCCCACCATGCAACGCGCGGGCCGGTCTGTGGGGTAACGGGCATAGTGTAACCGTTCTAAGATGACTAACAACGCAGCAGGGGGGTAGTGCAGCTTTGCAGAAAAGCATTTTGAGCCAATCCCCAGGAAGGTTTCGGCATCGGGTTCACACTGGAGTGTTGCAGGGGGGCAGTGCTACTTTGGTGACGGATTGGCAATTTTGCTATGGCAGCGAACGCAAGTAACCATCGGGCCAACGGCGCAGCCAAGCCGGGCCGATGGGCCGAGTTGGAATTGCTCCCGGGGCTTTGATGTGGCATCGCTCCAGCAGCGAACCTTCCTGTAGATAGAGTGTATCCAAGGCGTCCAGATAGGCCACCACTGCCTGGGCTTGGGCAAGCTGGGCGGAAAGCAAGTTCGATTGGGCCTGGGAAACTTGCAAGGAGGTGCTTTCTCCAACGCGAAATTCGCCCTGGGTTGCGGCGAGTGTTTCCTGCTGGGCGCGGGTGGTGGCGGCGGTGGCGGAAATCTGGCGGCGGTCGGTAACTGCCTGAATGTAGGCGGTGCGCACGCTGAGTTCCACGCTGCGAACGGTATTGGTGAAGGCCGCTTCTTCTTGATCTCGGCTTAATACCGCGCTTTGATAGTTGGCCGTGGGCGTGCGGTTGAACAGCGGATAGCTGAACGATAAACCTCCGATAAGTTGATAATCATCACCATTGAGATTGGCGGCGGCGGGACCGAAGGATTCGGCATAGCCGGTCTTACCCATGGTGATAAACATATCGAGCACCGGCAAAAGGCCATTGCGGGTTTGCACCACGGCCAAGTCTCCCTGCTGAATTTGCAACCGCGTTTGATTGAGAATGGGGCTTAGCCGCAGGGCGAGCCGGATATGGGCAGCCAGCGGTGCTTGCGGTCCGCCGGAAATGTAAGGCGGCGTGGTGAGCACGATATGATGTTTCCAAAAAGGTTTACCGGGAGGTGCCAGTAAACTCAGCAGGTTGAGGCGGGCGATTTGTTTCGCGCCCAGGGCGCTGACCAGTTGCTCGCGTGTGACGGCGGTTTGGGCGATGGATGCAGACAACTGCGAGTGGGCCGTGCGTCCGACGCGAATAAGCTCGCGGGTTTGCTGCTCCTGTTGCTGGGCAACAGACAAAGCTTGTTTAAGGATTTGCACATTCTGGCGGGCCAAAACAGCCTGCCAGTAGGCCTGTACCGTGTCGTCGGTGATGGTGAGGGCTTCGCCGCGAAGCTGATAGTCTGAAATTCTTTTGCCGAGTCGGGCTTCGTTAATGGTGGCCAGGTTGGCCTGTAGATTTCCGCCCTGCAAAAGGGACTGGGTGACGGTGAGAGAGAACCCGGCATTGGTGGCTTGGCCACCGCCGGCTTCGCTGTCGCTAAGGTTGGCATTTAAGCCGGCCTTTATGGATGTTCCTGTGGGCAAGTTTTCCGACACTCCAAGGTTGGCGGTCCCGGAATCGGTAGTCGTGCTGCCGCCCTCTGCCCGGTTATACCCGCCACTGGATGTAACATAACCGCCGCTGGAGGGGACGCGATTCTTAGAAGCCTGAATGCCTCCGGAAAGCGAGGGATCAAACGCCCCGCGGTCAGCGATGACCTGCTGCTGTGCTATCGCCGGGGCATAGCGCTGCACCAGCAGCGATGGGTTGTTCCGCAGGCCAATCACCAGGGCATCGGCCAACGAAAGATGATGGAATTGGTGAGTGGACCCGGCGGTGACGGGCTTGATGGTGGTTGGTAAAGCGGACTTCCAGTGCTCGGACGCTGCGCCGGTTGCGATATCCTGCTGGTGGGCCAGGGCGGCTGATTGATAGTTCTGGTATCCACCGGAATCAATGCTGCTGCAGGCGGATATCCCAGCCACAGCACCCAGCAGGGCACAGGCGCGCAGCGTGGCAGTGGCCACAGCGGGGATCCGGGCGATGGAACGCTCAAGTCGTGTCTTTTTACCGGCACCAGTGGGGCCTGGCGGCGGCGGCAGGGCTGAACCAATTGTGCCGTGCCGCGGGGATGGCGGTCGGTGGTTGGATTGTTTGATAGAGTCTGAAAAATATGTGGAATCATAGGAAGGCAAAACTGGATCATTCATAACGTAGAGCCTCAATGGGATTAAGCGCTGCAGCCCGGCGTGCCGGATAATAACCAAAGAAAATACCGACCGCCGCGGAAATGGACAGGGCCAAAAAGACCATGGATGGTTCCACCTGGCCGGAAAAACTGCGGAACTTCACATAATGGGCCGCGATGATGCCGACACCCACGCCTATCAGGCCGCCGAGCAGACTGATGATCATGGATTCAATGAGAAACTGGCGGAGAATATCCCGCCGACGGGCACCGATGGCTTTGCGAATCCCGATTTCCCGGGTGCGTTCAGTGACGGTCACCAGCATGATGTTCATAATTCCGATGCCTCCCACCAGCAGGGATATTCCCGCCACGGACCCTAACAACAGCGTAAAGGCGCCACCGATGCGGTTGGCCATCTTCAGTACCTGGAGCTGGTTGGAAATCCAGAAATCATCCTCATCGCCATAGATCAATGAGTGGCTGAGTCGCAACACCTTCTGGCAGGCGGCCTGTACGCTGTTAAGGTTGGCGGCGTGATCGACCTGCAAGTCGATATGATTCAGCGCGACCAGTCGGCCCATCAGATCGGTCATCGCCGTTGTATAAGGCAGCAGCACCTGGTTGTCCGGATCAAACCAGCCATGGCGGCCTTTGGGTACCAGCACACCCACCACCCTAAAACGCACGGTGGATACCGTTATGGTGCGGCCAATGGGATCCTGAGAGCCAAAAAGCCGTTCTGCGGTTTCCGGGCCGATCACCGCTACCGAGGCTATGTCCTGACAATCGTAATCGGTGAACATGGCTCCACTTTGCACCTTAAAATCATGGATTGTGATATACGTGGGAGCGCAGCCAATAATGTTACAGGTAGTAAAATTACCGCCCCATTTTACCGGCTGCCAGGAGGTGACCACCGGTGAAACATATCGCACATGCGGGATTTTCAGAATGGCCTGGGCGTCGGCGATGGTCAGTGGGTCTGCGGAGCCATTGAGTACCGGGGCAATTTTGGGATTGTGGGGGAAAATGGTGATGGTGTTCTTGCCCATCCGCGAAACCCAGCCGAGAATGCTCTTTTTGGCACCATTGCCCAAGGCGAGCATGGCAATAACCGCGGCCACGCCGATAATCATGCCCAGCATGGTCAGAATGGCGCGCAGCTTGTTGGCCAGCATACTCCGCAGCGCAATTTTAAGAGTGGTCCAAATTAGCACTTTTTTTGTCCGTACCAGTTCTGAGCCGCCGCCCTCTTGCCGGTTAATGATGCCCCGGTGTCCACATGCTCGAAAGATCGCCCAGATGCAGCACCACTTTTTGGCCCGCTTTCAGGCCGGCTAACACCTGCCAGTATGTATCATTGCGCTGACCGAGCGTAACGGCCTTGGAAACTTCCTTGCCATCCGGCGTCACCACGGTAACGGTATCTTCATGATGCTGGATGACCACCGCCTGAAGCGGAATGTAGAGTACATTTGGCAATTTATCTGCAAAGATGGTGACATTGGCGGTCATGCCCGGCTTGAGCAACTCCTTATTTTTGCCCAGCACCTCGATCTTGGCCTGAAAGGTGACAATGTTACTGGTAGAGGTGCTGGTGCTTCCGGAGGTTTGATCTTGAATGGATTCGGGAGCCATCAGCACCACGCGGCCGGGAAACACCACGCCTGGGGCACCGGCGGCGGTAATCTGCGATACATCGCCGATTTTGACGTGGTTGATATCACTTTCGTTGATGGTGGCGTTGATGTAAATATGCGACGTATCCACCAGCGTCATCACGGTGGTGCCCCCGCCGACATTGGTGGTGGCCGATGCAATCACCTGCCCCTGCTGAACATCCACATTCGCCACTTCGCCGTTGATGGGTGCCTTGACGGTGCAATAGCCCAGGTTGGTTCGGGCGTTTTTAAGATTAGCGTGCTGGATGAGCACGGCCACGTGGTCCAACTCAACATTTAATTTTTGGAGCTTTACCTGCAAAGCTTGGGTTTTAAGTTGCATCATCTGCACCTCGGCGAGTCTCAGGGACTGCTGATCGCGCACCAAGGTGGTTTCGTCATTGTCATAGGTTTGCTGGGGGGCGAGTTTTTCCTGCAGCAGGGTGGCGTCGCGCTGTACATTTAACTGGTCATTTTTTACCTGAGCCTGGGCGGACAGCAGATTAGCCTGATCAGTCTGGCCACTGGTGATAAGATTTTCTTTGGCAATCTGGTAATTCACCTCGGCGGATTGCAACGTTAAAACGGCCTGCTGCAAATTCTGTTCGGCGATGGCCAGGGCCTGTTCCTCCAGGGTGGGGTCCACCTGCAAAACGACCTCGCCTTTTTTGACAG
Organism: Planctomycetota bacterium; assembly: GCA_021816165.1. The sequence goes on from JAKAYZ010000016.1 coordinate 6,099, forward strand.
CATCGCCGATCTGAAAGGGCAGAGAGGTGATTTCGCCGCCAGCCTGACATTTGATGTCCACTGTGCGGTTGGCCTCCACATTACCCGTGGCATACACATGCACACTTAGTGTGCCGCGCTTGACAATGGCAGTATGGGGCGGAGCCGGCTTGTGGGCATCGGCGGCGTTCTGGTGGTACCGGTAGGCCCCATACGCAGCGCCAGCCAGAATCAAGATCACCAAGATAATCCAGAATTTTTTCATAGATAACGAACTGACTGCAGAGTATCCCAGAACATTCCAGAATCAAGCTGCAGCCGTTGCCTCCTTTGTGCTGGATGACTGATGCTGCGGCGCATGCTGGACCTCCGCGACAATGCGGCCATCGCGCAATTGTACTTCCCGGCCACAATGCCGGGCTACTTCATGGTCGTGAGTGACAATAATAATAGTACTACCGGCCTGGTTAAGCCGGTGAAATAAATCCAGAATATCCCGTCCCACCTGGGAATCGAGATTACCGGTAGGCTCATCGGCTAAAATAATGGCGGGATCGGTTACCAGTGCCCGGGCTATGGCCACGCGCTGGCGTTGGCCGCCGGAAAGTTGATTGGGTTCATGGTGGGTGCGGTCTGCCAGGCCCACTGTGGTAAGCGCTGCGCGGGCCATGGCTTTGGCATCGTGGCGGCTGGCATAGAGTAAAGGCAGTTCGACGTTTTCCAAGGCGGAAAGACGCGGTAGCAAATTAAAATTCTGAAAGACAAAGCCGATCCGTCGATTACGTATAGCTGCAAGCTGATCACCGGCGAGTTTGGAAACATCTTCACCGGCCAGCCGGTAAGAACCGGAGTCTGCAGTATCCAGGCAACCCAGGATATTCATAAGCGTGGATTTGCCGCTGCCCGATGGTCCGGTAATGGCCAGCATTTCGCCACGCGAAATGGCCAGATTCACAGCATCCAATGCCAATACATCGGCGTCACCGATGCGATATCGCTTGGTAAGATTGGTGATTTCCAGAAGCTTTCTTTGGCTCATGCCGTACACCGTCTGACCGCCGCCACCTTGTTCATAACGCTCCAGCCCCATCGTCATTGCAGAGTATAGGCGCAAAGGTGGTATTTGGCGATAACCGGTAGTGCCGTCGGGACAAGAAAGCGGCAGCTCCGTGCGGTGCATATAAAAATCGTTATGATGTGCGTCCATGACGGTGCTGCTGGACATCTGTTATTTTTTTGGTTTGCTGCTGGCGCTCCCGGTACTGGCCTACAAAAGCTGGCGGACCGGCAAATACCGCACGGACTGGCCGGCGCGCCTGGGCCGGGTTTCGCCAGAGCAGTTGAAGTGGCTGCAGGCTGCTCCGCCCGGGGGGCGTATGGTGCTGCATTGCGTGAGTGTAGGCGAATTGTTGTCGACCCGTCTGCTGGTGGAGGAATTGTGCCGGCTCCGGCCGGATCAGCGCATTATTGTTACTACCACCACGGATACCGGTACAGCTCGTGCTCGGACTATGTATGGAGGCGGGGTGTTAGCCCAGCAGGTTTGCACCTTGCGTTATCCATTGGATTTTTCGTGGGCGGTGCGCCGCTTCTTCAACGCGGTGCAGCCTTCCATGGTGGTGCTGGTCGAGTTGGAAACATGGCCCAATTTTATCCGGATCGCCCGCGCTCGCAACATTCCCGTACGTATCATCAACGGACGGCTAACCCAGCGATCTTTCCGGCGTTATCGCTTGATTCGTCCGCTGATTGCCCCCATGTTTCACTCCATTGAGCGTTTTGGCGTGCAAACACCGGCTATTGCGGCTCGATTTGCCGCGCTGGGGGCGGCACCGGATCGCATCGAGGTTTTACCGACCATGAAATTCGATACCGCGGACATGGTGGATCAGGTGCCGGGAGCGGATGCGTTGTGCAGAGCGGTGGGACTTGATCCGCAATTGCGGCTGCTTGTGGGCGGATCGACCGGGCCGGGGGAACAAGATGCACTGATTACCACGTACCTGGGATTGCGTGGAGAGTGTGCCGATCTGCGGCTGGCGATAGCGCCGCGCAAGCCGGAAATCGTGCCGCAGGTACTTTTGTCGTTGCACCGGGCTGGACTGGAAGCGGTGCGGCGATCGACGCGGCCTGACAGCTGTATGGCACCTCTCCTGCGGGCTGATCAGGTGTTGGTACTGGACACTTTGGGTGAGCTCAAAAAGCTCTACAGTGTGGCGATGGGGGTGTTTTCGGGGCGTTCGTTGATTCCGCTGGGCGGAAGCGACATGATTGAAGTGGCGGCGCTGGCCAAACCATGTTGCTTTGGACCGCATACGTATAATTTCGCGGATGTGGTGGAGTTGCTTTTGCAGGAAGGTGGAGCCGTGGTGGTGCATGATGCCGGGGAATTGCAAAAGCAGGTGAGAATCTGGCTGAAAGATTCGGTGGCGGCACGGGCGATGGGCCTGAGGGCGCGGCAGTGTATTGTGGCCCGACGTGGTTCATCGCAGCGTTATGCCCAGGAGTTGGTAAGCCGGGACGGGGCGTGGGAACATGGCAGTTCAGATCAGGATGCTAAAGCCTCTTTGCGGTAGCAGCACAACTGTGGTAACGCAATCGCGAGGACTATCGGCGTAGAATCGGTAGTGGGCCGATTTTCATGGACTGGAGGATATGTTCAAAGGCATCGCGTGCCGCGGCAACGGCCTTCTGCCGGAGTTGCAGAGTTCCCTGCAATTTCTGGTAGCGCAATTCTTGGGTGTTCAATTCTCCGGCCATGGTGGTGTACACCGGCGAAACCTTTTTGATGATGGCCAGGTTGGCTCGCAGGTGCAGTTCCATGTCGTTAACCTGATCAATGGCGGCCTGCACGGTAGCGCTTCGGTTTTGGGCTTGGGTCCATGCCCGGCGAAGTGTGCGCGCGTGCTCAATGGCTGCCCGTATGGCAACGGGCAGATACTTTTTGGCGGCCAGCGCCTTGAGGCCGTGCCGGTTCAAACCAGCTAAATCGGTTCCGGAAACCCGGATACTGTATTCCAGAATCCACGCGATTCGGTTGCCACCGCGGGCAAGTGTAGCGGTGAAGATATTGTACCGATGAAATGTGCTTCGCGGACAGTTGCTGCGCTGAAAATGATTGCCCGGCACGATGGCCTGTCGCAGCAGCAGCGTCTTGGTATCGGGTGAAACATTGGTTAGACGGTAAGAGAGTCGGGTGCGACTTTGACTGGTAACATATAAATTGCCCGCAACCAGTCGGGCCGAAATCCGCACGCGGTGGGATTTCACGCTCATGGGATGCACCGAAACCGCTTGATCAACCGCGTAGGCCATCAGACAGTCCGCCTTGGGGGGGAAGACCGGCAGTTGAGCCGCGCCGGCGAAGGTTCCAGCACGGTAGACGGCCATGCGACCGCTGGGTAGATATTTACCGCTGGCATTGGTCAGTTGGATGGCGGTAAACGGATGGATAGAGCCAGACCCTATATCAAAAAGATCGACACTGCGGCCCTTGATCGCGGCCGCCAGCACCGGCAGCATCAGCGATTGCCCCCGGGGAAGAGTGACCCGGGGCACAGCATAATCGAATGCGGGATGGGTTTTGCCGGAAGTGGCCAACGCCTGTACTCCTTCCAGCGGGTTAAAGGGCTGGGCAGGCGCACGGTACACCACCCTGTCGGCGACACCCCCGGCGCCCCCAAAGAGATTCCCCTGGTTTGCTGGCCCGCCGGAGGCTTGCGTTTGCGTCGCGGGAGGAATCAGCGATACCGGTTGGCCACCGAGCAGGTGGAGCCGCACGCCGTTCCAGTTGGTGTTGCTGTGGTTGGCCACCGTGGCCAACGCCTGTAATACCGGGCCTTTGGCTGCGGACTTGGATGCGGCGGGGAGGATCAACCGGTACGACATTTTCCATGCGGGCGCAGTGAGTAGATAGCCGAACCGCACCCATCGCGTCCCGTGGCCGTTGAATAAGAGGGTGAGTTGTCGAGAAACTGTGTTACCGTGCCGCCGGATCGGCTTGGCCAAGTTCGCTAAGGCCCGCTGAAACGCGGCTTGTATCCGCTGGTTTATAATACGTATGAATTGGACATCAGAAAGAGCGACGGCTTGAAGTCCGTGGTGGGTGAACAAGTTGATGGTCCATTGGGCGCCCTGGCCACTTCTATCGGCCCGCACCACCAGACCGGAACCGGCGGAGCCGGATTGCCTGACCAAACTTATGATTTTTCCGGCCAGCGGTCTGCCACCTCGGCTTTTCAGGTAAAGCGCAACCGACGTACCGCGCAGTTGTTCCATCAATTGGCGCAGACTGGATCTTCGGGCCAGCATTACCCGCACGCGGCTGACCTTTTTCGGATGGGTGGGAAACGCGACTCCGCCAATCGTTCCACCTCCCATGTCTTGAAAAACCAGGGATCGCAGCACGCCTTTGATCTGATCCGGACTAAAATGGAGGGTTTGCCGACTGTCGTTATCCACCAGCCCCTGGAATTCAAAGAATCCTAAGCCGTTGGCAAATATATCGACTTGTCGAAGACGCAGCGTGCCGCTGTGGGATGGTGGCAAGGCGAGGTTGGATGGGGGCGCGGGGTGGGTGCTGCACGCAGGCAACGTCGCCGACAGGGGCAGCAAGCCGATCACGAAAGCCAAGCGGTAAAAGCGGTTGTTCAAAATGTGTGCCATAACGTTCTCCTTTTGTGTGTAGACGAGGCCACTGATTCTACGGCCAATTTATGGCCGCCAACGGCTTATCGCCGAGTTATTCTTCTATTGCGCCGCCGCACCTGAGCCGCCAGCATGGTAAGTACCCGCTGAATTCGCCATTGGTCGCGTTCGCCGGCCGTAATTATTAAGGTGCGATCCAAGTATCTGGCGATGTTGACTGTACCGCCGTTGTCTATCCAGGCGCTGCGGTCAACCGTGTTTTCGACCAATTTGATGA
>JAKAYZ010000017.1 GCA_021816165.1 Planctomycetota bacterium
CGCGCAGGCGGAAAAATCGATACCGGGGGTGGAGAACCTGTACTTTTTGCCCTACCTTACGGGCGAACGATGCCCGCATCCGGACGCGAATGCCCGGGGATGCTTCATAGGCCTTACGCCGCGGCATAGCCTTAAAGAGATTACCCGCAGTGTGTTGGAGGGGATTACCTTCGGCATGCGACAGCAAGTGGAAATTTTGCGGGCCATGAATGTGGAGATTCGGCAGGTGCGTGCCAGCGGGGGCGGCGCCCGCAGCGGATTCTGGCGGCAAATGCAGGCGGACATGTATGACGCACCCGTGGTGACGATTAATGCATGTGAAGGGGCAGCGCTGGGTGCGGCCATTTTAGCCGGGGTCGGCTGGGGCATGTGGCCGGGTGTAAAAGAGGCGACACAGGAGATTATCCGCATAAAGGATGTGACAAAACCGGCGAAGCGGAGTGCGGTGTTCTATGCGGAACAGGCGCGGCGGTACGCAACGCTGTATCCGGCATTGCGGCAAACCTTTGCGGATATTTATGGTTGAAATGCGGCGGGCCGGTATTCAACTTGCATTGCGTACGGCCAATTAAACCTGCTGAGTAATGACAGTCAACGTGCCTGCACCCGGCCGAAAAAGTGGGCGTAATTGATTGGTGATGTGCGACGATAGACACTATTTTGACCGCCGCCGATGATTTGGAGAATATCCATGCCGAGCTTTGAGGAACTTTTGCTTCGAAAATCTCGTTTCATGAAATGGGGTGACGAGCAGATTATTGCGGCCGCCGGCCCAATTGCTGAGGACGAGTATTATCGCGACCGGGGTATTTCGTTTGGTTCGCTGCACAAACTGCTTGTGCATGTCATGGGTGCACAATGGATATGGCTGGAGCGATGGAAAGGCAACAGCCCGCCGCGGCTGCTGGACGCAACCGATTACCCGACGCGTGAGCTCCTTTGGGAGGCGTGGCCGTTGCTGCACCGGGATTTTATTGAGTTTATCACCACCCAGACGCAGAACACGATCCACCGCCTGATTCACTATCAGAATTCCCGTGGGGAAAAATTCAGCGTTCCGCTTTCAGAGTTGATTCTTCATACTTTGGACCATGGCACTTACCACCGCGGTCAGACAAACACCCTGATTAAACTGGCCGGCGGCCAGCCTGCGGCGGTTAATTATGTTCAGTACAGCATGTTATTTCCCGGCGGGTAAGCGGCCGTCCGTGTCCGGCGGTCAGGTGAGCCGTTCAATTTTCTTGATGACAGGGTCAACCGGTTGAGCATCTTGGCCAAACCGCCGGGGCAGGGCCGGGCTGGAAGACGTGCGGCGCAAGGAGGAGAGACAGACTCAGGGCGACAGGCATGGGGCGAAAATTTTACTCAGGAACAAGGGAATAATGGAAAATGACGATGCAAAGTGGTGCCGGGCCGGTTAAACTGTGAGTTTTGGTGTTCGGCGTCTGGAGAGCCAATACATGACATCACGGGAAGTTCGCTCGCAATTCATCGAATTCTTTACGCGCAAGCAGGGGCATATATTTGTGCCATCGAGCCCGGTGGTGCCGCTGGATGACCCAACTTTGCTTTTTACAAATGCGGGGATGAACCAGTTCAAGCCATATTTTTTGGGGACGGACAAGGCGCCGTGGCCACGGGCCGCCAATACGCAAAAGTGTATTCGGGCGGGAGGGAAACATAATGACTTGGATGATGTGGGCCGTTCGCGGCGGCATCATACGTTTTTTGAAATGCTGGGGAACTGGAGTTTTGGCGACTATTTCAAGCAGGGTGCGATTGAAATGGCCTGGGAACTGCTAACGGGCGCGTGGAAACTGGACCCGGCCCGCCTGCATGTTACGGTTTACAAGGGCAACCCTGCGGACGGCGTGCCACCGGATGATGAAGCCGCCCGCCTGTGGGAGACGATTGCGGGGGTAAAACCGGACCATATTCATCGGTTTGTGCATGAAAATTTCTGGGAAATGGGGGAAACAGGCCCCTGCGGGCCGTGCACGGAAATATTTATCGACCGGACGCTGGATGGCACAGGCGGACCGGAGGTGAACGGGACCGATCCCCGGGTCATGGAAATCTGGAATCTTGTGTTTATTCAGTACAATCGCGATGGGGCCCGCAAGTTAACCCCCCTGCCGGCGGAACATGTGGACACAGGCATGGGATTGGAACGGATATGCCAGGTGATCGGCGGATATTCCGACAATTACGCAACGGACCTGTTCACACCGATTTTTAACGCAATTCAGGAGTTGTCCGGGCATCGGTACGAGGGGCGTTTTCCGGCGTTGGATCAGGCGGGCAGTGAAGAGTCCACGAATGGTAACCTGGCGAAGGATATCGCCTTCCGGGTAGTGGCGGATCATATCCGCTGTCTTACATTCGCCCTGACAGACGGCGCGATTCCATCCAATGAAGGCCGCGGTTATGTGCTGCGGCGGATATTGCGGCGGGCGGTGAGATTCGGCCGGCAGACATTGGAGCTTCGCCGACCATTTTTGCATTCCCTGGTGCCGGTGATTGTGGAGACAATGGGCTCGGCATTTCCGGAATTGAAGGTGCATCCCGGTGCGGTGGCAAAACTGATTCAAGACGAGGAGGAGAGTTTCAGCCGCACGCTGGATCGGGGGCTGGACCTGTTTGCGGCAGCCGCGGAGGAGGCGCGAAACCTGGGGCAGAGCGGGAAAAAGCCGGTCATATCGGCGGGCAACGCGTTTAAGCTGCATGACACCTACGGATTTCCAATAGACCTTACGCAGATCATGGCCCGGGAAAACGATGTGGAGGTGGATACCGCCGGCTATGAAAAGCTGATGGAAGAAGCGCGGGTAAAGGCCCGGGGCGCCGGCCGGGATGAAGGAGACGGGCTGGCGCAATTGCCGGACAATATTTTGACGGAACTTTCGGCGATGCGTGTGCGCCCGACGGATGACCAGGCGAAATTTACGCACAAGCCGCTGCGAACAGCGGTTGCGGCCATCTGGGATGGTAGCCATTTACGCACCCACGCGACCGCCCCGGGGAAGGCGGCGATCCTGCTGGAAAAAACCAATTTTTATGCGGAGATGGGCGGTCAAGTGGGTGACCAGGGGGAAATCCGCGCGGATCACGGGGGCGTATTTGCGGTGCAGACAACGCAAAGCGCCGGCGGCTTTGTGCTACATATCGGGCATATAAAAACCGGCAAATTATCGGCGGGCGATGCCGTTACGGCGGAGGTATTTTCCGCCCGGCAGCGCACCGAAAAAAACCACACCGGCACGCACCTGCTGAACTGGGCGTTGCGCGAGGTGCTGGGGGATCATGTGCAGCAAAAGGGATCGCTGGTGGATCCGCAGAAACTGCGCTTCGATTTTGTCCAGCCGTCTGCGATTACGGATGAACAGCTGGTGCACGTTGAAGACAAGGTGAACAAGGCGATAGAGTCGGATTTGGCGGTGCATACGGCGGTGGTGGAAGTGGAGAAGGGTCGCGAGATTTTTTCACTGCGGGCGATATTCGGGGAAAAATACCCGCCGATGGTGCGGGTTGTAAGCATAGGCCGGCCGGTGGAGGACCTGCTGGCGGATCCGGCGAATCCGGCATGGCGGAACTATTCGATAGAATTCTGCGGAGGGGCGCACCTGGCAAGGACAGGCCTGGCGGAAGCGTTTGTGCTGATTGGAGAGGAATCGGTAAGCAAGGGGGTGCGGCGAATCACGGCATTAACCGGCCAGGCGGCCCGTGACGCGCAACGGCAAGCCGGCGCCGTGATGGACCTGGTGGATAAGGCGGCGAACGCCGCACCGGAAGAACTGCCGCAGTTGCTGGCGGAGTTGCAGAAAACGGCGCGAGAGCAGGGATTGCCGGTGGCGGCGCGGCGGCTGGCGCAGCATACGCAGGCGGCGGTACAGGAGAAACTCAAGCAGATTCAGAAAAGCCTGGGGAATGATGCAGCGCAGGGGACGGTGAGTACACAGGAACTGGAACGGCTGATTTCCGCGGTGCAAACCATCGGCCCGGCCAAACTGGTTGTCGGGCAGTTGGCCAGCGGCTCGCCGGATATGCTGCGGGCGACCATGGACGGATTGAAAAAGAAACTGGGAGCCGACAGCATTGCGCTGCTGCTGGCGGGCACGCAGGTGGAAACGGACAAGGACGGGAACCCGCTTCCAGCCAAGGTCAATTTTCTGGCGGCGGTGAGCGACAGCCTGATCGGTAAATTAAAAGCCGGCGACTGGGTGAAACAGGTTGCCCCGCTGGTAGGCGGCAGCGGCGGCGGACGGCCGCAGATGGCGATGGCAGGCGGCAAGGATGCCTCGGCCATTGAAAGGGCGCTGGAAGCCGGGCGCGACTTTGCCACAGGCAAGCTGGCGTAAAGGCAGGGAAGCAGGGGCGGGCCGGGCAATAAATGCAGGGGAAAAGGAAAAAAAGGGGGATTTTTTCACCTGCAAGACAAAAGCCGCTACGGCAACTACACTTGGGGTAATTGTATCCCCGACCCGGCGGCCGACAGGCCGGCCGTTAATAAAACATAAAGTAAGGAGACGTGACGTGACCGACCCGGCAATCAGCGGTTCCCCGACTACGGAGTTGGCCCTTTCCGCCGATGAACTGGCTGCGGTGCGGAAGCTGCAGGAGAATTGTTCGCGGCTGAAGGCGGAATTATCCAAGGTGATTGTGGGGCAAAGCGAGGTGATTGAGGAACTGCTGGTGGTGCTGTTCTGCCGGGGGCATTGCCTTTTGGTGGGGGTGCCCGGGCTGGCGAAAACGCTGCTGATATCCACCCTGGCCAAGTCACTGAATCTAAGTTTTAACCGCATTCAATTCACGCCGGACCTTATGCCGTCGGACATTACGGGCACGGAAGTAATTGAGGAAGACCGGGCAACGGGCCAGCGGTCGTTGCGTTATGTGAAAGGGCCGATTTTCGCCAATGCGGTCCTGGCGGATGAGATCAATCGTACGCCGCCGAAAACACAGGCCGCACTGCTGGAGGCGATGCAGGAGCACCAGGTGACGGCCGGCGGGGTGCAGCGGCGGCTGCCGGAGCCATTTTTTGTGATGGCGACACAGAACCCGATTGAACAGGAAGGAACCTATCCACTGCCGGAGGCGCAGCTGGACCGGTTCATGTTTAATGTCCTGGTGAATTACCCGACGGAACAGGAAGAGTTTGATATTGTGCGGCTGACGACCTCGCCACGTCAGATTCAAATAGAACCGGTACTTTCAGCACAAGAGGTGATGAATCTGCAGGAACTGGTGCGGAAGGTGCCGGTGGCGGATTATGTGATCCGCTATGCACTGCGGCTGACGCGGCAGACGCGCGTATCGCAGAAAGACACGCCGAAATTCGTGAAAGATTATGTGGCATGGGGCGCCGGCCCGCGTGCGTCGCAATACCTGGTGTTGGCGGGCAAAGCCAGGGCGCTGCTGCACGGGCGGTATCATGTAAGCACGGAGGATATCCGGAGTGTGGCCTATCCAACACTGCGGCACCGGGTGCTGACCAATTTCAACGCGGAGGCGGAGGGGATTCGGTCGGATGATATTATCCGGATGCTGATAGAGCAGACGCCGCGTGAACCGGAGGCCGGCGGAGGCGGCGGCCTGCCGAAGGTGTTTGCCGAATCGCCGGGGGCGAAAACGTGACGCGGCAGGCGGACCGGCGGGGCGCCGGCCGCGGCGGAAGGGGAAGGCCGGCCGGAGTCCGGGCGGCCGGAAATTGGAAAAACGGCAGAATAGCTAGGCAGGAATCCCGCGATGGTGAGTCCGGAAGCTGAAAAATCAAATTACCGCCGCTACCTTGATCCGCGCACCATGGCCAAGATTGGTGCGCTGGATATACGCGCGCGGCTGATTGTGGAGGGGTTTGTAACGGGGATGCACCGATCGCCGTACAAGGGGTTTTCGATAGAATTCGCCCAGCATCGGCCGTATTCGACGGGCGATGACATTAAATATATAGACTGGAAAGTTTTTGGCCGTACGGACAGGCATTACATCAAGCAATATGAAGAAGAAACGAACCTCCAGGTGATGCTGGTGGTGGATGCTTCGACATCGATGAATTTCGCCGGCGAGGCGAATCCAAACTGGCGGAAATTTGACCACGCGGTAAGCATTGCCGCGAGCATGGCGTATGTGGCGCTGCACCAACAGGACAGTGCGGGGCTGGCCATATTTGATTCCAAACTGCGGCGGCTGATCCGGCCGTCGAATAATCCGCGGCAATGGCGGATTTTGATCGACGAATTGACGAGCACCACCGGAGGGGCGAAAACGGATGCCGGCATGATTTTGGATGCGGTGGCCGAAGAGTTGCGGCATCGGAGCCTGATCATATTTATAAGCGATCTGTTTGATGATCCGGGAAAAATCATCAAGGGCATACGGCATCTGCGTTATCGACGGCATGATCTGATCGTGCTGCAGGTGCTGGACCATGAGGAACTTGAATTTCCGTTCCGCGCCACGACCATGTTCAAGGGAGTAGAATTACCATCGGAGGTCATTGTGGAACCGCAGGCGATACGCGAGGCGTACATGGAGGAATTGCGGAGGCACACGGACGAAATCCGCACCGCCTGCCATCAGTTGCATGTGGATTATGTGCAGGTGGATACGGGCGTGCCGCTGGATGTATCACTGCCGGGCTTTCTGGCGTCGCGTGAAAGCCGCATGAAATAACCGCTTCACGGCGGACAGAAGATAAAATGCTGGAGGCATTTATAAACTTGCACCCGGACTTGCCCATGGCTGTGCTGCCGTTTGTTTCCCCCTGGCTGTTTGCGGGCGGAGCCGCGGCAACCTCCATACCCGTGGTCATTCATCTGCTAAACCGCCGCCGGTTCCGGGTCAAGCAATGGGCGGCGATGGAATTTTTACTGGCGGCGATGCGGCGCAACGTCCGGCGGCTGCGGCTGCAACGATGGTTGTTGTTGCTGCTGCGGATACTGGCGATTCTAATTCTGGCGGCGGCCATTGCGCAGTTCACGCCCGTCGGAGCGGCGTTGGCGCCGCTGCTGGGGTCTTCGCAGAAACTGACCGTGGTGGTGATCAACAACGCCTATCCCATGAGTCTTAAACCGCACGGCCGCCGAACGGCGTTCGAACGGGCGAGGCAATTGGTTGTCGCGTGGTTGAAGTCCGGCACGGTTTCCGGCAAAACCGCAATTATTCCGGCATCGGTTAATGCGAGCAGCATTGCACCGGAACCGGTCATACCTTCGGCGGAGCTTATCCGGCGGGTGAGCCGCATGCGGGCATCGCAAGGCGGGGAAAACCTGGCCGGCGCGTTGCAACAGGCATTGGAGATTGTAAAAAAGCAGAAAAACCGCAGCAGCAGTCGCACGGTCTGGCTGCTGACGGACGACGGGGCGGATAATTTCGGCACGATCGGAGGCGACCACAGGGTGCTGAGCCGGCGGATGGCGGCTTTGCTGGCCGATATACGCCGGGCGGGCGCACGGGTGCGGATCATTGACTTGGGATCGGCAACGGCGCGGAACATGGCGATTACCAGCCTGACGCCGGCGCATCCGGCGATTCTTACCGACAAACCCGTGGCCGTGGACTACACGGTGTTTAACGCGGCAAAAACCGCAGCCCGGGATGTAACGCTGCGGTTTTACCTCAACTCTACGCCGGCCGGGGATACCACCTTGCATTCGGTGCCGCCGGGCCGGCTGGTGCGAGGCGAGGCGCTGCTGCACGAACAGGCGGGGGAAGCCGGACCGCTGGCGATTACGGCGCGACTGGCGCCGGACGCCCTGCCCGCGGACAACACGCGGCGGGTGATCGCGATGGCGCAAAGGCATATTCCGGTGCTGATCGTGGAAGGCCGCCCCGGCGACCCGGCGGTTGGGCAGTTGGCCAGCACGGCCTGGCTGGGTGCGGCATTAGCGCCATACCGGCATGGGAACAGCTTTAAGCCGCAGCGCATCGGGGAACTGGAATTGGCCGACCATTCGCTCAAGCAGTTTTCCGCAGTGGTTTTAAGCGATACACCGGCGCCCGGCACGCATGTTGCGGCGCGGTTGCGGAAATATGTGACTGCCGGCGGCCTGCTGGTGATCTACCCGGGGCCGGATACCACCGGCTCCCAATGGTCGGACACGATGGGTACGGGAGCGAACGGACTGCTGCCCGCGGCGATGGGCGCGGTGATGACGCCGGCGGGCAAGGGAAAATCCTCCGGCGACGTTGGATTTGACCTATTGCGGTCCATCAATCCGGTGACCGCGGTGTTTTTGGCGGCGGAAAAAGGGGGCCTTCATACGGGTCTGGCAAGTGTACGGACGCATCAATACATGCTGCTGCGGCCGATGGCGGGGTCTGACAGCCGAACGCTTCTGTATTTTTCCAATGGCGCGCCGGCGCTCGTGGAACGGACGATCGGCCGGGGACACGTGCTGCTATGGGCGGTTTCCGCCGATACACAGTGGACGGATTTTCCCGCACAACCGTCGTTTCCGGCCTTTATCCACCGGCTGATGCTTTATGCAATGAGCAATCCTGCCGCGGCAGCCAATATGCTGGTCGGACAGTCCGTGCAGATGGAAACGCGGGCGGCGGCCGGCAACTGGGTCGGGCCGGATCATTCCACGCTGGCGGTGAGCCGTGCGCTGATCGGCGGCCGGCCGGAGTTGACCAGCGAAGGCATATCCCGTTCGGGTTTTTACGGCCCGGCGGATGCCGCACCGGCGATTGCGGTGAATGTGGATGCCCGCTGGGCGGATGTGCGGCATGTTCCGGCGAGTCAGGCGGCGCGTCTATGGCACATCAATCCGCGTGATATTTTGCATAATCCGACATCGCTGGCGGCCGCGGAGCCGGCGGAAGCGGGAGCGGGAGGCAACGCGGGCCACAATCTGTTGTATTTAGCGCTGGCGGTTCTGGCGATTGAATCAATCACAGCACGGGCATTTTCACGATATCAGTTGGCTGCGGCAAAGGGCAAATAAGCTCCGGCGATGGATATGATGGACTGGATCACACATTTTATATTCGGTTTTGGGCACGGCGGGCCGCATGGGACGGCAGCGGGCGGGCCATCGTATCGCTGGGCGATAGGGTCGGGGCATCCATGGATAGCGGCCGGAGCGATGGTTCTGGCGGCGGCGCTGGGCTGGTGGAGCTACCGGGCCCAAAGCGCGCGACCGGGATTGCGGCGGACGATGGGGGCACTGCGGGCCGTTGTGCTGGCAGCGGTGGTACTGCTGCTGGCGCGACCCATGCTGGTGGCGAGCCGGAATATTCGCACGCCGGCCACGGTGGCGATATGGTTGGATCATTCGCTTTCCATGACACTGCGGGACAGTTACCGAAATCCATCCATGGTCAAACTGATTGCCGACCTTGACCGGCCGACGACGGGCAAAGGAACCGCCACGGTCGCGCCGACGGGCAGGCGGCCGAGCCGTTATGACATCGCCGGGAAGCTGTTGGCGCGGGCGACCGTCGGCTGGATGGGGCGGATGGTAAAGCAGCAGCGGGTGGCCATATTCACCGGCGCAACACATGCGCGATTGCTGGGCGAAGCATCAAACCGCAAAGAGCTGCGGGCTATTATTCATAAGTTGATCGAATCCCGGCCGACCGGCCGGGCGACGGATGTGGCGCGTGTTGTGCACGGCATTCTGGAAGCGTTGCACAGCCGTCCAGTCAGCGCCATTCTTCTGCTGACGGACGGCCGGTCAACACCGGGCATGCCGCTGGGACCGGCGGCCCGAATGGCGCGGCGCAGCGCCACGCCGGTGTTTACGGTTCCACTGGGCACCCGTCACACACCGTTTAATGCGAGCCTTGCACAGGTGCAGGCGCCGCGACAGGCATTTGTGCAGGACCCGGTCGCGGTGCGCGGGATGATCCATGTTTCGGGCGCGCGGGGCGCAGTGAATGTCCGCGTGCGGCTGCTGGAATCGCAGGCAGGAAATGGAAAGCCGGTGCAGTTGTTATCGCGAAACGTGCGCCTTAAACCGGGCGAATCAACAGCGCCGTTCAGCCTGGTGTTCCACCCGGATAAACCCGGGAAATACCGGTTGAAAGTCGTCATGGATCATGTTCCCGGGCAGATTACGAACCGCGGCAACACAGCCGGTCCACTGGTGACGCGGGTGGTGAAAGCAAAAATCCGGGTGCTATATGTGGACGGCTACCCACGGTGGGAATACCGTTACCTGAAAAATGACCTCATGCGGGAAAAAACCACGCAGATCAGTTGCCTGTTGCTTTCGGCGGATAATAATTTTGCACAGGAGGGGAACCTGCCGATCAATCATTTTCCGGACACACAGGCGCAAATGGACCGGTACGATGTCCTGCTGCTGGGCGATGTGGACCCGGATTATTTTTCCGCGGCACAGGTCAAACTTATTTTGAATTTTGTGGGACGGGCCGGCGGGGGATTTGGCATGATCGCCGGCCGGGAATATGCCCCGTTTGCGTACCGCAATACGCCTTTGGCGCGACTGTTGCCGATTATTCCGGGAAATCCGGCGGATCCGCGGTTGGCGCCGCCGCCCAACAGACCGTTTGAGCTGCACCTGACGGCGGCGGGACGGGCGAGTCCGCTGTTTGAATTTTTTTCACGGGAATCGGAAAACCTGCGACAGGTGGCCAACCTGGAACCCTTGTATTCGTTTGTGCCGGTGGCAGGGCTGCAACCAAGCGCCCAGGTGCTGGCGAACCTGCCTTCATACCGGATTGACGGCCGCCCCGTTCCATTGCTGGTGATGGGGCGTTACGGCGCGGGGCGGACGATGTTTTCGGCGATTGATAACACGTGGCGGTGGCGGTACTACCATGGCGGGCCGCTGTATAAAAGCTACTGGCTGGAAATGGTGCGCGAACTGGCGCGAGCGCGTGTGTTCGGCGCGGGCGGGCGGATTCGCATGCACAGTTCATCATCGCGGATTACCA
>JAKAYZ010000018.1 GCA_021816165.1 Planctomycetota bacterium
GGTATTTTGGCCTTGCGCAAATTGCATACCCGGCTGCCCGTTGTTCATATAACCGAACGACGGCGACATATTGGTCTTTGCAGCCAGAATGGCGATTACCTTCCAGAATGGAGCATTTTTTACATCCAGCGAAACCGTCGATGCGGTATTGGAGTTCCAGAAATTGGCGGTGGTACCCGCTTGCTTGCAGACGTCCATAATCGCCGTGGTGGCCGGTACGTTTTTCAACTTAAGCGTGATAAGCGGCCCCCGCATCAGGTCTGCTTTTGCAATGGCTCGCAGGTCGCGCCGCAGCAGATGCCGCATCTCCGGCGTGGTCAGGCCTTTGAGCGCCGCTTTCAGGTACGGCATTACCGGGTCGCCCATGGCCAGAAGTTCATGCGCCGCCCTTTCTCGTACCGCGTACCGGCCACTGCCCAACGCCTTGATGTCCGCCTTGATCTTGGCAGCATCCGCCTTGGGCGGCGCAGGGTAGCTTAATTTAGCCGATGCGTGCCCTTTGCCTGGCTTCGGAGCGGGGGCCGGAATCATCGGCCCACCCGGTTGGATGTTGGTCGGATTGAGTATGATCATCCTGGCCTGCAACCCCTCTGAAATCGCCATCGAAAGGCCCACGGCCAAAATCGCCATTGGTACCGAATGCTTCATTTTACGCCCCCAGGAAACCAAACTGCCCGTTACGTCTTCATCGAAATCGAACTCTACGCTTTTACTCTGACTGATGCAACTCCCGCCCATCTGCATTGTGCCCGGCCCGCCGCAATCCATGTTATGACTCGGACAGGCTCCTTGGCTATTGCCCCGATGTATCCTCCTCAATGACGGCCGGCGCTTCGGCATCGCCCGCTGGTTCAGCCGCGACGGCCCCTTCCGCCGGCGGTGCGCTGGTCGGCGCACCCGCCAACGGTACCTGCCCCTGATACTGCCGGATACCCACGCACAAATCGGAATAGAACCGCGCAAATTTGGCCTTTGAAAGCGTTGTCCTGATCTCATGCGGTCGACCGGCACGGACAATAAATAACCGGTGCGGCGGGTTAAGAATTGTGAACACCGTCCAGCTACTGAGTATCGGTAGCGGCCACCCAAATAATACCAACAGCACGATCTTGCCTTGCACGGAGTATGCGCTTATCACGAAGAGGGTACATATCGCGGCGTCGATCATAAATAACAGCAGACCCAATACCAGCCAACCGGACAAACGTCGCGCCTGGGCTACATAGATTCGCTCAATCCGGTTGAAGAGTATCCGTCGCATGGTATCGCGGTACCCGCTACTTGAAAGCAGCAGCAGATGATCGGATTCAATCATGGCCCGCTGCGTCCCGAATCCGCGCGAAATTACCCACAATTTTGGCTTGGGTTTTGGTGTTGATGTTTTTTCTGCCATTTATGCCCCAAAAAGTGGATAGGCCCTCAAGAGAATGTTGCCCCAAAAAAGTAAACCCAGCGCCGCCCAGATTACCAGCCCTGCAAGCATTACCGGTAGCTTCCATCCGCTGACCACACGTCGGTAAAGCTCGTTGCCTTGCCGCATGCGAATAAGTTTTGCCCAGTAAATAAATGCCACAGGCACCCAGACAAATGATAAAAAAAGCATGATAACGGTGATGGGAAAAACAAGGGTAAACGCCAGTAGATGCCACACCAGACGGTCGGGCCGAGGCAACGAACTCGCAAACCGCTCAGACAATACGGCCTCGCCGGCCGCGGAATCCAGAAACTGCACACTGTAGGTGGCCCCATCAATATCTACTGCACACAGGGCGCAGATGTAATTGCCCGTACCGGCACATTCCGCCACCGCACGATTTTCCGGGTGATGCGCGCAGATGGCGTGCTGCTCAGACGCCGTATCCACCCGGTCCACCGATGGCTCTAACGGCGTGAATTCATCTACATGAAAGTTCAAATCGTGCCGCACGCAGAACCATCCTTTATCGCGCCGCTGTGCCGGACTTCGACACCCGGCAATCGGACATGGCAGAGCCGATGGCAACTCCGCACTGCCTGCAGGAACCTGCGTCATGCGTTATCACCTCGCACTTTCCCGCTCACCCCCGGGGTACAATCTTGCTTGGCAACACCAACTGGTATTTTCAACCCTAGGTTACTGATTCCCCCGCACCCCTGCAACCAAAGCATTCTGCGAAAATCCCGAAGGCAAGCCGCCAGCCACGCCCCGCGCATGGAGCCATCTTTTCTTTTACACTATGGTTGCACGGGGCCGACACACTTTAAGCCCGGGCATCATCTTGCCGATAATGCTGTTAAGGCGGCGGGCTCCCGGGTTGGCCGTCAGGCGGAAAGGTTTTCATGCGCGTACTACTGGCGGATTCCAATCGGCTCAGCATTCGTCTGATAAAAAAGCATCTCGTCGCCGCCGGCTTTGAAGTTCTCGTGACCGATTCCTCTGAAGAGGCGGAAAACATCGTACGCGAGGGTCTCTGCCGACTGGTTCTGGTGGATTGGAATCTGGACGGCCCCGAAGCTGGATTAAAATTATGCCAAACGATTC
This sequence comes from Planctomycetota bacterium, assembly GCA_021816165.1. The sequence continues at coordinate 2,522 of JAKAYZ010000018.1, forward strand.
GGCATGAAGAGATGTGGGGCTACATCTACCTCATTTTACTGACGGAAAATAATGATTCACAAGATCGCGTCCGCGGGCTTAACTTCGGTGCCGATGAATTTCTGCACCGCCCGTTTGACCCCGACGAACTTGTCGCCCGGGTGCGGGCTGGAGAACGTGTGCTCTCCCTCGATACCCGCAACGTTGCCATTTTTGCCATGGCCAAATTGGCGGAATCGCGTGATCCGGAATCCGGCATGCATCTTGAGCGGGTGCAAAATTATTCGCGCCTTCTCGCCCAGGAATTGGCCCTCACCCCCGACCACCATCAGACGATCAATGCCAACTTCATCCGCTGGGTTTATCTCACCAGTCCGCTGCACGATATCGGCAAGGTGGCCATCCCCGATTATGTCCTTCTCAAGCCCGGCCGCCTGACCGACCGCGAATTCACCCTGATGAAAACCCACACCACACTCGGTGCCAACACCATCGATATCGCCCTGCGGCGCTTTCCTGAAGCCCAGTTTCTTCAAATTGCGCGTGAAATCACCGCTACCCATCATGAACGCATCGACGGTACCGGCTACCCCATGCAGTTGCGCGGCGAAGGAATACCGCTAAGCGGCCGCATCGTCGCCCTGGCCGACGTGTATGACGCCCTTACCTCGCGCCGTCTGTACAAAGACGCCTTCAGCCATGAGGTGGCCAAGTCTATTATTCTCTCCGCCGGCGGCACGCAGTTTGATCCGCAGGTAATTGCCGCCTTTTTACGGATTGAAGATTCCATCCACGCCGTGCGCGAAAGATTCTCCGAGCGTCCCGCCCTGATCACCTGATGCCACCGTTGCCGTCGCCGGCTAAAAAAATAATATAAAATCATGCGGCAAGCCGCTGGCCTATTGATAATCGGCCGTGCTGGCCGGTGGTGCCGCCTCCATATGCCGCAGCAGGTGCGAAAATATTTCACGCCACGCCTCCCGCGCGCACGCCGGATGGTAATACGCCGGCCGGTCGCTCATAAACCCGTGGCCCGCCGGATAGGTTTCCAGCGCAAACGGCCGCTGATGTTCGCCCAGCTTGCTTACAATGCGGGCGTGCTCGGCTGGCGGTATGTGCGCATCCTGATTGCCGTAAATAAAGAGCAATCCGGCTGACAGGGCGGCGATATCGTTCCTTGCGATGGGTACCGGACGGCCACGCTTGTCGGTTGTACCCTCCGCCCCAATGCCGCCGCCGTAGCAGCACACGGCCACATCCACCTGTTGCCCAAGTTCACACGCCCCGATAAACGCCAGTCGTCCGCCCATGCAAAACCCCAGCAGTCCCACCGGCTGCCCGACTCCCTGCGGTTGCTGATGCGCCCATTGAATAACATTTTTAATTATCCCCACCGAGCCATCATCGCCGCACGCCGCTACCGCTGCCATCGCCCCTGGCATGTCGCCATAGTCAATCACCCGGCCTTGAAATAAATCGGGTGCGACGGCAAAGAAACCATGCGACGCCACGTGCGATACCACATCATCCCAGTGTCCGTTAAGCCCGAATGCCTCATGCAGGATAACCACAATCGGCGCTTTCTCCGCCGGTGCCGCCACCGAAATCATCACCCCTGAATCCAGCTTCAGTCGCTGTGCTTTGATACCGGTGGTCATCCATCTGCCTTTCAATAAAAAAAAATAAAAACAATATGCAGGACGCAGGCGCTCTTTGTATCCCGCCTGCGCGCATCGCGTGTTTACTTTGCGACCGTCTTACCGGGCCGCCGCCAAAGCTGCCGCGTAGTTGGGCTCCTGTGCAATCTCCGGTACCAATTCGGTGTACGTCACCTTGCCGCTGGCATCCAGCACGACAATGCTGCGCGCCAGCAGCCCCGCCATGCCCCCATCCAGAATCCGCACACCGAGCTTCTGGCCAAATTCCGGATGCCGAAACGCCGACGCCGTATGCACGTTCTTTATCCCCTCGGCCCCGCAAAAACGGTTCAGCGCAAAAGGTAAATCCATCGATACACACAGCACCGTCACATCCTTAAGCCCGGCCGCGTCCTGATTAAAATGCCGCACCGACGCCGAACATACACTCGTATCAATACTTGGAAATATATTGAGTATCAGCCGCTTGCCGGCAAAGCTGCTCAGTGCCGCATCGGTCAAATCCGCCTTGGTTACCTTGATGTCACTTAAATCCGTGCCCGCCTTTGGCAATTCGCCCACCGTATGCAGAGGGTTGCCCTTGAGAGTTATTTTCGCCATGGTTACTCCAATACTTACCTTGTTCGTCAAGCCATTTTCAGCACGGCCCGGAATCGAACCTTTCCGGACATCATATGCTCAAAGGCGTCCGCCGCCTTCTCCAACGGAAACTCTTCTACCATAACCTGCGTTTTTGTTAAAGCTGCAAACTCCAGACACTCCTGCGAGTCCATGGCATGTCCGCTTGGCCACCCCATGATGCTTTTACGCTTCATAATCAATTCCACCGGCGTAACGGGTATCGGATCACTCCCCGCGCCCACCACCACCAATTTACCGCCCGCACCCAATGCCTCCACCAGCGGGTGCATCGTCTTGGAATCCGGTGCTGTGGCCAGTATCACCGCCGCTCCACCCAGTTTCCGCAATGCCCGGCTCGGCGGCTCGGCCGATGTGTCAATGTACTCATGCGCCCCCAGTTTTGCTGCCATCTCACGCTTGCTGCCCGATGTCGATATAGCCACCACATGAAACCCCATCGCCCGCGCAAACTGAATGCCCAGATGACCCAAGCCTCCCAGCCCCTGCACGCCTACCACATCGCCCGGCTTGGCACCGCTGTGCCGCAATGCGTTAAATGTCGTCACCCCGGCACACAGCAGGGGGGCACCTGCCACGGAGTCGAGTCCATCTGGCACCCGTGCCAAGGCATCCTGCGGGGCCACCATATACTGGGCATAACCGCCATCATAAGATATGCCGCACACCTTCCCCTTGTCGCAGGTTATAAAATCGCCGCGGCGGCAACTGTCGCATACAAAACACTGCCCTCCATGCCAACCCACCCCCACACGCTGCCCCGGGGAAAAGGTCTTTACCTCCGGTCCCACGGCATCCACCACACCGATGATCTCATGCCCCGGCACACGCGGATATTTAATCCCCGGAAACGTCCCTTCCTTTACCATCACGTCGCTATGACATACGCCGCACGCCTCTACCTTGACCCGCACCAGATTGCCAACCGCCTCCGGTATGGGCTTTTCCACCAGTTCAAAATTGCCCTTGGCCTTGCCGATCTGCGCCGCTAACATCGTTCCCATGTTCACTCCTTAAAAATGGTTCATATTAAAATCGAGTCTTCATCGACAACCCTCTATCGTAGGCACCCCGCCCGGCCCACGCCAATTGCCATACCGCATAGCCACCGCCCACGCCCCTGCCATCCGCGGTCATCCCAACCACTTTACCCTTCTGCCTCCGCCCACTGTAAACTATGGCACGATGAACAGCGTTGAACCATACCGCATTCGCCGGGCTGATGGATTTTGGCGGGCGGATAACGCCAGCATCTGCGGCCACGTCGTGATCGGCGAAGATTGCAGCATCTGGTTTGGAGCCGTCATCCGTGGTGATGTGGCCCGCATCACCCTTGGCCGCCGCACCAACATACAGGACGGCGTCATCATTCATTGCGATTCCGGGGTTGATCAAACCATCGGCGACCAGGTTACCGCCGGCCATGGGGCCGTGCTGCATGGGGCCCGTGTCGGCCATCGCGTGCTTATCGGCATGAATGCCGTCCTGCTTGGCCGCACCGTGGTGGAGGACGATGCCATCATCGCTGCCGGTGCCGTGGTGTCGCCCGGTATGCATGTGCCTGCCGGGATGGTGGCCATGGGCGTACCGGCCAAAATTGTCCGCCCCGTCCGACCGCAGGAACGCATCGACAATCTTGCCAATAACGACCACTATGTGCAGCTTGCCGCCGACCATTGCCTGCATCCGGAAACATATTATCCCGCGTCGTTGGGCTACCATCCGCCCCACCCGGTTCCGCACAAAAAATAATACTTCTATATTACTGGAGCATCCCCAATGTTATATCTCACACTCATCATGCGTTGGTTGCATATTCTTGGTGCCGCCATATTGGTTGGTGCTCCGTTCATCATGTGGCTGGGCATTTATCCCGCCACCGCCAAACTGCCCGATGATCGCCGCGCGGAATTTCTGGAGGCCGTCAACAAGCCGTGGCGCAAATTTCTCGGCCTCGTCATCCTGATCCAGATCGTATCGGGTATTTATTGGCTGTTGGTGGTGGAACATATGAGCCACGAGCCACCCATCTATCAGGCCCTGCTGGGTATCAAGATGCTGGCTGCATTTGCCCTGTTTTTTGTTTTGTCGGTGCTGGCCGGACGGGCCAAGGCGTTTGACGAATTTCGCCGCAAGGCCCCCATGTGGATCGGCATTGCCGTCGCCCTCGGCATACTGACGGTGATTTGCGCCAGTTCCATGCGGATCGTCAACCTGCATCGGCGGGAAGTGCAGTTGCTGCACGTTGAGATCGGCCATGCGTCGATGACGATTTCCAAATAGCCGTTGCCCGCGGCCATCGCCACCGCGCTGCAAATACTTTTTCTCACCGCCCTGATGGCGGGTTTCCCAGCCGAAACATATAACACCGGGATTGGCCGGGGGTGCTCAATGGTCGTAACTGGGCCGAGAAAAATAACTTCGCGCTCATAGCGCTTTCCGCGGTGCAAATGGGTACTTTCGTTCACCGCCAAGCGCCGGGCGTATCGGCGTTTGAATGGATTATTCTGTCATTAATCGCGACCATTAGACCGATCCTGATGATATGGCGCGTACCAACGCAATTCACCAACCCGCACGGCAGGTGGCACACCGGAAGCCGCACCGCGTCACCGGCAATGGCTATTTCTGCCTGGCGGTGGGCGGTGCCTTGGCGTTAAGCGATTCAATCACCTTGAGTTCGTCCAATGCCTGCTTACCACTCGGGTCGCCCGCCGCCGCTTCCCTCTTGAACCAGCGCTTGGCCGCCTTGTAGTTGACTTTCACACCCAGCCCCTTGGCGTACATCACCCCGATCCGGCCCATAGCCGGCGCGTAACCCATGGCGGCGGCCTTTCTGTCCCATTTCATCGCCTTGGCGCAATTTCGCGGCACACCCCGGCCTTTCGCGTAGAGCGTGCCGATGCCGTACATCGCCTTGTCGTTGCCCGCCGCTGCGGCCTTGCGGTACCATTTCATCGCCTTGGTATAGTTTCGCCACACTCGTCGGCCTTCGGCGTAAACCCAGCCGAGGTTGTAGGCCGCGTCGCTGCCGCCAAGCATTGCGGATCCGCGAAGCCATCTCATCGCCTTGCGGTTGCCTGCCGCCGCGGCTTTGCAAGACCATTTCCACGACTTGGCGTAATCCCGCGGTACGCCTTGGCCCTCGGCGTAGAGCAGACCGATATCCCTCATGGCCCTGCCGTCGCCCGCCGCTGCGGCCTTGCGGTACCATTTCATCGCCCTGGCGTAATCCTGCGGCACGCACCAGCCCTTTGCGTAAAGCAGGCCGATGACATTCATCGCCTTGCCGTCGCCGGTTGCTGCGGCCTTGCGGAACCATTTCAGCGCCTTGATGCAATTTTGCGGCACGCCCAGGCCCACCAAATACATCGCCCCGATGTTGTCCATTGCGAGCGCCGACCCACCGGCGGCACCCCTGCGATACCAAGCCAGCCCCTTGGCGTAATCTCGCGGCACGCCTTGCCCGTTGGCATACATCGCGCCGACGTCGTTCATTGCAAGCGCCGACCCCGCTGCCCCGGCCTTGCTAAACCACGCCAGAGCCTTGGCAAAATTTTGCGGCACACCACTCCCTTTGAGGTAAAGTGTGCCGAGTCGGACCATCGCCTGGCGGGAACCCGAGGCGGCCCGTTTGCGGAGCTCGGCGAGGCTCGCTTCACCTGGCCCGCCCTCCTGCCGCTTGGCGGGCGCGGTGCCAATTGCTTTGGCCGGTGCGGAAGCGGTCGGCGGCCCATCGCCGGCGGACGCCCGGGCCGCCGGAAAAAACGCGCCAAGAAATACCGCCGCGAGCAATCCTCGCCCAATGTACCTATGCAAGCCGAACGCCATCGAGGCTCCTCCAAGGCTTTTCCGACGCGCCGCACGCTGCGACGCCACCACCATCAGCAGGACCACCCAAAGCTGGCACCGTCGACCGTCCAAATACCCCGGCACTGCGGTCATGGGTGGTTACGCAAATATTGAAAAGCGATCATCATTGCGCCCTCCCATAGCAATCCCGCTACCGCCGCGGCCACCAACGATTTTTTCCCCTCGAGGTGGCCGGCGTTGGGTGCCCTGACCGCGTGTTTCCTCCCCTCCATCCAGATAACGCTCGCCTCCCCGCTGCGGTTCGCCGTTTTACACACCACTCCGGGCACCGTTTGGTGGACACCCCGCCTACGAGCCTATTTGGCTCCGGCCAGCGTCCTTGTAGGAACAACCGCATCCGGCTCTATGGCCTGCAAAAGAAACAGGAAGAAGATCACCAGACAGGTTGGTGTCTGCAGATACGGGGTTCCAATCGAATACCAGAATCCCAGCGAGATCATCAGGGCAAAGATCGCCTCACGAACGCGCACACGTTTGATCGCGTCAATGTCCTGCCGCAGCACCAACCGCCGTCGGTATCGAAGCAGGGCCCCCCGGTCCACCATCGTCAGGAACCAAAAAGCTAACGGCAGCGAAAAACGGAAAAAGTGTACGTATTGCACGCCGATCTCCTTAATCATCCGTCCGTGGATCCGAGATGGCACCTCTCAATGGCGGTGAGGGCGATTGCCGCCGCCGTGGTGGCGTAAGCTCGATCACGACCGCGTGCGCCAAACCCACAAGCAGCGCAACGACGGCGTTGAAGGTGGCGACGCCCGCGAGGGGATCCAATAGCCCATTCGCCGTGAAGGCCTTATTAGCGAAGAACCGCAACAGGAACCCTGCGGGCACTATAGTCCTCCCCGCCGCGCTCGAAAACACCAGCGCGGCATAAATCGCCGGGAACCCCCAAGGTCCCCGCCACGCCAAGAGCAATGCTGCAAGAAACAGAAAAGCAACACACTCGGGTACACCCCAAGAGTAGAGGGCTTGCCACCGAGTTAGGAGGTGCCCGCCAGGCCCTCCAATATTAGCTGCCCAAAGACTTGGTGCCATCCATTGCAGGAGGGCGATCACGATGATCGCCACGGAGCTAAGCCACAGGCAGACGCCTACGACTCTTCGGGCACGCCGCCCGCCCGCCCCGACCGAAGTCGGAAGGCCCGCCAGGCCGTAGAGGGCCGTTCCACCACGGAGCGAATTTTGCAGGGCGGTAAAGGCGATAACAAGCGCCGCAACGAATTCGCAACCTGGAAAGACAGGAAAGAGAAGCGCCCAGCCGTGGGTCGGACGGTGTATCACGGGTGTGAATATTTCCAGCGGATAAAAATAGGGTGGCGCGAACGTGGCACCGACGAACACCGTAACGGCGGCAAACATTTGGAAGCCCCAACGTGGGCGCAGCAGAAACAGCAGGCCGTAGGCGAGCGTGCCATAAATGGGCAGCAGCGTGCAATCCCAAGGATCACCCCAGATCCTTACCGCGTCGATGGTCGAGAGCACCGCCGCAACGAGGCCAAACGCGCGGAAGCCGAGCCCAAGCCGCCACGGGGTGATGTCGGGGCCGCAGAGAGCTCCCAGTACAGACGGTGGAATGATGCTGCGGCTGGTTCCTTCGGTGGGGGCGGTCAAAGCGTCACCTTCTCAGAATTGGCCTGGCCTATGGCCGAGAGGACCGGATTAATTATCAGTGGCCCGTCGTCCCCCATCGCCCCGACGAGGCTGGCGGTTATCTTGGCGGAGTCGAACCAATAATACCCAACATGTTCAGCGGATGTAATCAACTCGCCCGGTTTGAGGACCCAGCCATTGGACGGTGTCCACGCCTTCCAACTGCCGACGCCGGTGAGGTCCGCCTCGATGCTCGTGATACCACTCTGCGCTGGCGGCACACCTCCAAGCCAGTATTTATCGCTAGGCCCGACGAAATCCGCGCTCAGCGTGGTACCGGCCAGAACGGAAAGCCGGTGGTAGCTGACATGGCCGTGCAATGGCATCGCCAGCGGAGGGCCCAACACCCCCCAACCATCCTCCGGCCCGCCTTCGGCGGCAAACGCGGACATATCTCCCGTG
>JAKAYZ010000019.1 GCA_021816165.1 Planctomycetota bacterium
TAAGGGGCAAGCTTTTGGCTGCATGGATATGGAATTTATTCATGACGGTCTGCCAAGCCCGATTCGCCAGGCGGTATGGCAGGAGCCGGTGTTGCCCAAAGCTGTTGTGGCCGAGCCAACCGATTATGCCGCGACGTTAAGCCGGCTGCTGGCGATGCCGACCCTGGCGAGCAAGCATTGGATCATCCGTCAGTATGATCATGAGGTGCAGGGGGCAACGATCGTTAAACCGCTGATCGGTCCCGGTGGCGATGGGCCGGGAGATGCCGCTGTGATTGCGCCGGTTCCCGGTAGCAGTCGCGGCGTGGCTCTGGCGAATGGGTGTCAGCCACGATTGGGAGATCTGGATCCGTATCAGATGACATTAAGCGGTATGGATGAAGCCATTCGCAATATTGTGTGCGTCGGAGGCGATCCGGAAACCACGGCACTGCTGGATAATTTCTGCTGGCCTAAATGTTCGGATCGCATGCACCTCGGTGCCCTGGTGCGGGCATGTCAGGCCTGTTACGACGGAGCAATGGCTTTTCGCACGCCGTTTATTTCCGGCAAGGATTCGCTATCCAATGAATTTATCACCGATGAAGGCAAGCGAATCTGCATCCCCTATACCTTGCTGATCAGTGCCATCAGCATTGTTCCCGATGTTTCACGATGTATTACCATGGATGCCAAGGCGGCTGGAAATTATCTCCTGCTGGTTGGGCAAACGCATCGGCACATGGGCGGTTCGTGGTATTACGCATTACACAATCAGAATGGTCGCAGTATTCCCTCGGTGGATTTGGCCACCGCGCCGGGCGTGCATAAGAAAATCGCCGGGCTAATTGCCGCAGGATTGGTGGCCAGCGCCCACGATCCGTCGGAAGGGGGGCTGGCGGTGGCCCTGGTGGAGATGCTCTTTGCCGGACGGCTTGGGGCGGAAATTGATCTTACCGGTGTACCACATGATAATGAAGTGGATCGGGACGATATTTTGTTATTTTCCGAATCTCCCACGCGCTACCTGCTGGAAATTAAGCCGGAACATCTTGACGACGTATTGCGCCGTCTCAGGGGCTTGGCATTCGGTATTTTGGGGCGCGTTACGCATGAGCCAAACCTGGTGGTGCAATCCATCGGCGGGAAGGAAATTATCAACGCGTCCGTCGACGAGTTCCGACGGGCATGGTGCCATACACTTGATTGGTGAGGTGCGATATGCCCGTTTCCGCGATATGCGATTGTCAGCGCAGACCGCTTTTTTCGGCTGGCCACACCAGGATTGCGACACGTTCTCCTGTGCCGGCTGATATGCGGACGCGTTTCTGGCGCGGACACGTTGTTGAAGGCATATTTACGCGTTGCCATCAAGATCTCTGAAAAAATGGCGCGGAAAGAGATCGGTAAATGATGCGATGCTCGATGGTCCATTTAGGCGAATGATTGTGCCGGACTGCGGTTCGGATGGATATCGGTCTGGCGCTTGATTTATCAATAAAACGCATCGGCTATCGCTAACAGAAAAACCAAGATCGGCACGCAATGCGGGTGCAGTAAACCGCCAGTGCTCCGGTTCCGCGGCGGGGGGATTGGCGAAAGGCCGAGGTAATGCTCGCATGGGCTTTGCGGTCAACCGAGTCTCGCGAGTCAAAGGATGTCGGAACGGTAAACAGCGGTACGCGTCAAAGAGTGTTCAGGAGTCATGAAAATGCTGTACTGGGCGGTGATATTTTTGATTGTGGCGATTATCGCCGGGTCGTTCGGTTTTTTGGCTGTAGCCGGACTGGCCACGGAAATAGCCAAAGTTCTTTTTGTGGTTTTTTTAATCATTTTTGTGATCTCTCTTATCAGAAGTTTTCGCGGCAAACGGTAACGCCGAAACGCAAAAGCTGGATTTCTGGTGGCGTTGATAACTGATTCTACGGTAATAACTGCCGCGCATTGGCAACGGATGTGCGGCAATTCATTTGTTCATAGCAGGCGTGGCCCTCTGGATGCCGGCATTGATTCCTCATAGTCCGTGGCCAAGGTTGTCCGCATGCCGATGTCACATATTTGGCTCATGTCGAATTTAAGTCATTCGGCCTCGCGCAGCGAGGAACGTTCAACTGGCGGGAAGGGCATTCGGAAGCAATCGCAGGCCAGCGGAGTTATTCAACAACCACGGCTGTTCCGTAGCAGAGCACTTCCGAAGAACCGCTTTGTCCGCCGAGGTCCGCGGCGTCATATTGCACGCCCACCACCGCATTGGCTCCCAACTCCGCAGCCTGTTGAGCCATGATTTCAAACGCTTCATTGCGGGCCTGTTCGCACATCATGATATAGCTGCGATTGCGCCCTCCGACAATGGACTTCAAGCCGCCCATAAACCCCTGGCCAATGGTTGGCGTTCGAACGACAATTCCGCGCACCAAACCTTTGTATTCAATAATTCGGTGTCCGTCGATACTGTTGGTTGTGGTAATTATCATAAATGCACCATGATCCTTTGCAGGTTCACATCGAGCAGTGGATGTGGTCCCCGATGTATAACCGCCGCAGATAGTAACGTATGGGGTGTATTGAACGCAACAATTTGCGGTATTTATATCCGGTGACAACTTACGCAGGGGGGCTATTCCCGTACGGTCCGGCGAAGTTTGGCGGGTGCGGCCAAGGTGCGGCCGGATGGAGCATGGATACCCAAGGCGGCAAGGGCATCATTCTGAACGATATTACGCAATACTTCACGCGGAATCACCGGCATGGGTGAACCCATGGCAAATTGATTGATATTATAGAGTGTATCAATACAATCCGCAGCGCTTGAAAATGGAAAATCGCTGCCAAACAGAAGCCGGCTGGTAACCTGCATCTGGTAGGCACGCAATAAGGCATCCCATGCGATCCAAGGTCGGCGCAGCAGTCCCGCGATCCCGGCATATGTGTTGTTGTGCTTGGCTAAAAGGGTCAAGGTTTCATCAACCCACGGGTAGCCGAGATGACTGATAACCAATTTAAGATCGGGAAAGCTGCGGGCTATTTCATCCAGCAGCAGGGGGCGGGCAGATTCCAAACGGGTATGGGCGGAGAGATAGGGGCCGCTAGTGAAAATAACCGGCAATTTCAGTGCCGCTGCGGCTTCATAAATACGCATGGCCTGAGTATCGCAGGGGTGAATATCCTGGGCGGCGGGGGAGATAACCAGCCCCTTGAGGAACGTGCTGCGTCCAATTTCGGCCACCTGCGCCAGGGCCTCCGGTTCCGTCGGATCAAGTCCGGCAAAGCCGATCATTTGATCGGCATGTTCACTGCAGTAATCAGCTATCAGATCATTGGGAATGTACGCTCCAAGATTACGGCTCTTAAAGCCCAAAACAAAGCAACGTTGCACCGGTTCGCAGGCCAGCCAGTGTGATGCGGTATCAGCTTTTGGCAACAGGCGGATTTGCTCATGGCCAAAGCGGGTTGGTTGGGCAATGCGGTTAATGGCCTCGCGGCCAAGCTGTTCCGGGCTTTGCCAGATGCTGGTATGACAATCAATAATCATTGTCCCCCAAGATACTCTCTGCGCGGGGGGCGGGCAAGAGTGGTCGATATACCGGGTGTTGGATTTGCCAATGTTTGCTTTACGGAATAGTCCTGAAGGCATAAAGTATCGCTTTAGAATCTTCTGGAGTGCGAAATGATGAATGTCGATGTGGTGGAAAAGGTGAATAATCCGGTGCGCGTCGGGCAAATTGGCATAGGCGGTGGCATCGGGCCTTTGCACTTGGAGGAGATGGAAAAAAATCCGAATTTTACCATTGTGGCGGGATGCGATTCGCGATTGCAGAGTGAGACCGTTGCAAAACATAGTGCAAGAATTACCGCGCTGGGTGGAAAAATTTATTCCGATTACCGCGAATTGCTTGCTGATCCGCGCGTGGAAGCAGTGTGTATTGCGGCACCGCATTTTCTCCATCGGGAAATGACTGTCGCTGCGTTTGAGGCGGGCAAGCACGTGCTGGTCGAAAAGCCCATGGCGATTCACCCGGATGATTGCCGCGCAATGCTTGATGCCCAGAAGAAATCCGGCAAGGTTGGGGCGGTGCAAATGCAGCATGTGGGCCGAAAATCAATGCTTGAGCTACGCCGCCATATTCAGGCCGGCGCGATTGGTTCAATGAAGGAAATTTTTCTATCCAGTTTATGGTGGCGCGAAAATCCCTATTATGAACGGGTAGCCTGGGCCGGAAAAAAAATGTTCGGCAATAACTGGAATCTTGACGGGATTATGTTCAATCAGGCCATTCACTTTATTAATCAAACCTTGATTTTATGCGCTCCGGGCGATTTGCCGACGGTGGCTGGAACCCGGGATGTGGAAGTAGCCTTGTACAAATTTCATGATACGTCCGCTTTGGAAATGGAAGATTGCGCGTTTATTACCGCCGGGCTTGACACCCCTGATGCGCCTCGGCTTTGGGCCATTGCCACAACGTGCAGCCGGGTGGATCGGCATTCCATTGAAATCATTGGTGAACGTGGCAGAGCTTTATGGAATGGCACGGGGTATTTATTCGTTGATGGACAACCCGCACAGGAATTCACGGATGATAATAAGGAATTTGGCGGTTCTTCCCGCGTGTTCAACAGCTTTGCCGATGCGGTACGGACCGGCTCGCGGCCGATAACGGATTTTTCCGCCATTTGCAAAACAACGGATTTTGTATTCTCATGTTATCAGAGGGCTGATTGGAAAATCAAAAAAGCCCCCTGGAGTGCTACGGATGTGCTGCCGGAAGTGTTTCGTCAGGTGCATCAGCAGCGTAAACTGCCGGCGGCATTAAAATCCGCACCGGCTTGGGCCTAAGCGGCGGCCATTCTGAAAACCTATTGGTATGGCAGCTTGCCTGCAGCAAACAGGAGTCGCATGTGTCAACAGTGAATACCGCCGGTGGTAAAGCCCGGCAGGATGTAATGACATTTCCCAATGGACTGACATTGCTTGTGGAATCTATGCCGGGTGTGCGCTCAGCGGCGATGACGCTGCTGACGCCGATGGGAGCCGCATCCGACCCTGCGAACGCTCTGGGCAGTGCCAATGTTCTGGCGGATTGGATAACGCGCGGAGCCGGGGAAAGAGACAACCGGGCACTTACCGACTATCTCGACTCGTTGGGCGTACAGAGATCCGCAAGTGCGGAAACGGTCTTTATGCGCTTCAGTGCTTCGATGCTGGCCGATAAGTTGCCCGAGGTGTTGCCGGCATACGGCGATATATTATTGCGGCCCCGGCTGCCGGAGTCCGGTTTTGGTCCGGCCCGTGATCTGGCCATGCAGCAACTGGACGCCATTGAAGATGAACCATCCCAAAAGCTCAATCTTTTAATTAAGGCCCGGCATTTTGCGGAACCTTACGGCCGACCGGTGGTGGGGAAAAAGGAGCATCTCAATGCCTTGACGCCCGATGCATTGCGCAAAGATTTCCAGAGCCGCTCCACCGCCCGTGGTTCCATTCTGGCTGTCGCTGGCGCTGTAGAATTTGCCGCCGTGCGGGACCTGGTAGAACAGCATTTTGGCGTCTGGCAGTCACAAGAACCGGTTCAGCAGCCGGTGCATGCGGCGGAGGGAGGGGTGTTTCATGAACAGCAGGCCAGTAATCAGGTGCAAATCGGTCTGGCGTTCGATGCGGTCGCGGAGGCGGATCCTGACAGTATTGTCTTACAATTGGCGATGAATATTTTAAGCGGCGGCATGGGGGCGAGGCTCTTTTCTGAAATTCGGGAAAAGCAGGGATTGTGTTACGCCGTCAGCGCCGGATATATGAGCCTCAAGCACATCGGCGCGGTTCTCGGCTACGCCGGCACGGTGCCGGAGCGGGCCCAGAAAACATTGGATTCGTTCCTGCATGAATTGCAGCGGTTCAGTTCCGGTGCCCAGCAGGATGAGCTTGACCGGGCACAGGTGGGCATGAAGGCTCGCGTGATCATGAACGGTGAAAGCTCGGCCGCCCGGGCTGCGGCGATTGCCCATGATTTTTATCATTATGGCCGCCCCCGCACCCTGGATGAATTACGCGCCCGCATCGAAAGCGTTGATCTCAAACGGCTCAATGCATTCCTTGAATCGCATAAGGTCGGTAAATTGACGGTGGTGACCATTGGCCCGGCTCCGCTGGCGGTTCCGGTCGATCTGATTGGTTAATGACAATGCAGGCATGGTTCGGCGGGTGTCCCATGGGGCACCGCCGTCCGGCCGTACAAATCCCGGAGATTTTTTACATGGTGACATTTAAACATACACAACTGAAAAACGGCATGGATATTGTGGCTGAGATAAATCCCGAGGCGCAAAGTGTGGCCATCGGATTTATGGTTAAAACCGGTGCCCGGGATGAATCCGGTGAAGTCAACGGAGTTTCGCATTTCCTGGAACACATGATGTTCAAGGGTACTTCGCACCGTTCCAGTGCGGATGTGAATCGTGAGTTCGATGCCATGGGGGCGCGCAACAATGCTTTTACCAGCAATGAAGTCACCTGTTACTGGGCGCATATTCTTCCCGAATTTTTGCCCGATGCGCTGGATTTGCTGGCTGATATGATGCGCCCGGCATTGCGGGGCGAAGATTTTGACATGGAAAAAAAGGTCATCCTGGAGGAAATCGCGCTGTACCTGGATCGTCCCGGACATGTGCTGTACGAAGCGGTCATGGAGGATCACTTTCGTAATCATCCTCTGGCCCACTCGGTTTTAGGCACCAAAGAATCCATTACCGCGCTTACGCGCGATCAGATGCAAACGTATTTTGATGCGCGATATGGCCCCGGGAATATGGTGCTGGCGGTGGCCGGCAAACTGGATTTTGATGAACTCGTGCGACTTTCAGAGCAAAAATGCGGCCACTGGAAACATCTGGATGTGCACAGGCAATATCCGGCGGCGGAATTCAGGGGCGGCGTGCGGCATATTACCGATCCCAAGCTTAAACGCCATTACGTGGCCATGATTTGTCCTGGCCCGTCCGCGCAGCACGATGGTCGTTATGCCGCACAGGTGCTTTCCGATGTGATTGGTGATCATGATGGATCGCGACTGTATTGGGCGCTCGTTGAGCCGGGGCTGGCGGATGAAGCGGACTTTTCATTTTACCCGCACGACGGCATGGGCAGTTTTTTTGCCTATGCATCATGCGATCCGGCACGGTCCGGGCAGGTGGCGGAAATCCTGCGGGGCGAATTGAAAAAAATCTGCGACAATGGTCTGACCGATCAGGAAATTTCCCGCAGTAAAAACAAAATCGCTACCGCGGCGGTGTTGCAGGGTGAATTGCCGCTGGGCCGCATGCGCAATATCTGCTCGCGCTGGATTTACAACCAGGAATACAAGACGCTGGAGGAAGATTTACAACTGCTGGAAGGTGTTGACGCGGCGGCTATTAAAAAAGTCATCCACGAATTCCCCTTCAGCCCGCTCACCACAACCACCTTGGGCCCAGCCCGGTAGCGCGAGGCAACCTTCTGCGGTTGCGCGGGCACCCTGTCGGGCAGGCGAGTGGGTCGGAGCGAGGGTTGCCCCCTTTTGCATCGCGGATCCATGAGGACTCGAGCGGCCGCGGCGTTGACGGGCTTTACCGTCTTTTTCATGGGGCTTGCTTGCCTCCCGTGCCGGGTCCGGCAGGTGGCCGCTTACCCCCGAAGCACGTCGTTATCGCGCGTTTCGCCATCGGACGACAGGCGTGTTACAATCTGTTTGGAGAAAATCTGGTGCAATTATGATTACGAGACTGCGAATCCGAAATTTCAAGAGCTTGCTGGACACCGAGGTGGTCCTGTCGCCATTGACGGTACTGATAGGCCGCAGCGGAACCGGCAAGACCAATTTTGCGCAGGCGCTAGCCTGCCTGCAGGGCGTTTTGTCCGCCGCAGGGCCACATCCATATATGCAATTGATGAACCAACTTGGTACATGGGAGACGCTAGGCCCTGCCGGCTTGGACGAATTCACCTCTTCTTGGGAGGTCGAGTTCAACGTGGATGGCGTGATTGGTGATTACCTTTATGTCCTTGAGCTTCGCGGCCAGCGCGGTGTGCAACCCCACTCGGTTCCGGTCAGACGAGAGTTTCTCTCGCTAGCCGGCACGGTGCTGTTTGAGCGAGTGGATGGCAACTGGGTGGTCGAACCGGCACTGAAGGTTGAGACAAAGCAATCCGCGATGCTGGGGTGGTTGACCGGGATTCCGGAGGTCAATATAGCCTACCTCACGCTCACCCGGGGAATCAGCGGCTACGAGTTTCCGGCGGGTGTTTTGGCGAATTCCAATGTCGGAAAAACCCCCGACCACGGTTTCGAACTTGGCAAAGAAGGCAGTAATTATTTCACGGTGATCGATGGAATCTTAGGTAATTTGCAGTCGCTGAATAATTGGCAGCAAATTGAGGCGGCCATCAAGAAACTTTCAAGTTCAGTCGAGGCCGTCACAACCTCGCCCTTCCAGAATGAGCGAGTAATGGTTTCCTACCGGTTTGGTGGTAAGCTCGTTGCCCTGCCGTTGTCGCGGCAGTCGGGTGGCTTCAGACGCTTCCTGGCGCATCTGCTGGCTATTTACCAGCAGCCTCCCAAGCAGGTGGTCCTGTTCGAGGAACCGGAGAACGGCATATTTCCAGGTGCGCTGACAATGCTGGGGGACGTAATGCGTGCGGCAAATGAAAAGCTCCGCACACAGTTTATTCTAACCACGCACAGCCCTCAGTTGTTGGACGCTTTCAACGCGGAATCCATACGGGTCGTGGATATATCTGATCGGGGGACAAAAATTGGCCCATTGGCAGAAGGCCAGCGAAGCGCGATAGAAGAAAGCCTGTTGAGCCCGTCGGAATTGCTCACCGTCGCACAGCCCGAAATGGCGGGGGAAGCTTCCGGGATGGGTGGGGTGTAGAACGGTGCCGGGATTTAACAAGATTGTACCATTCGTCGAAGGACAAGGGGATATCCAAGCCGTCCCGATTCTCGCAAGGCGAGTTCTGGCCGCCACCGCCACGGAGAAATTTGGTTCCAGTTCGGTACATTTTCTCGACGCATGGCGCGTTGGTCATCTGCACAAGCTGCTTGCATCCGACGGGGCGGAGTGGTTCCGCCTCCTCAATGCAGCCGCGCGGACGGGGGCTTCGGGAGTATTGCTGGTGCTCGATGGGGATCGACTGGCAGAGAAATGCCCGGGTGAGGTCGCCCGGTCATTAGCCGCGTCCGCGAAGAGTTGCGGCGCGGGTGCGAAGTTCTCCCTTAGCGTTGTCTTCGCAATGCAGGAAATTGAATCATGGTATATTCCGGATGCGCAGGCGCTGATTGAACGAGCCAGCCCGCACGCAAAGATTTCCTTACCCAAGGGGAATCTCGAAACGGGTGTCCGCGATGCAAAGGGATGGCTGTCTAAAAACATGGTGGGCGGCTACAAGCCGACTATCCACCAATCTGAATTTGCCAGATCGTTGGACATCCAAAAGGTGCGTTCGCAGAATCTGCGTTCGTTCCGACGATTTGAACATGCGGTAACGGAGTTGATTGACGCGCTAATCTCTGGTGTCCACATTGCGACACCTTAATTGGAAAAAGCCTTTACCGCTTATATGCGATGAGAAACAACCGGCGGAAAGCAAAGAGAACGCGACCGTCTCGTTGCGGTGGGTAAGCGGTTGTGACCAAATTCCGGTAGGCGGTGATAAATGCTTCACGGTCTGCCGGCGGCAGCGCGTCAAGATATGGCCGCAGGCCGGTTCCTTTGTACCATTCCACAATATCCGAGGCGCTGTTGAGAATATGGATATACTGACTTGTCCATAAATCAAGCCTGGTGCTTTGAGTTGAGAGTAAATCGTAATAAAACTCAAGTTCATGGCAATACCACCGGCGCACCGGAACTGGAAATTTATCGCGCCATGGCCCACTGGCCGCCAGTTCGCTTATCAGTGTGTGGGCGGCGGCGCTGTGATCATTTGGCGGCATTTGCACCGCCAAAGCGCCGGCGGGGTTGAGCATGTTCATTAGCCGCGGCAGCAATGCGGCGTGATTATCCACCCACTGCAGCGCGGCATTGGAAAAAATCAGATCAAGGCGGTGCGGCGATTGCCATGTTGAAATATCCGCCTCAATCCAATGCTGGTGCGGATAGCTTCGGCGGGCTGTTGCGATCATGTCCGCTGAACTGTCCATTCCGGTAATGTGCGCCTGTGGCCAGCGTCGTACCAGCATGGCCGTGCTGTTGCCCGGACCGCAGCCCATATCGACGATCACGCCCGGGGATTCCAGGCTGATGCGTTGGATAAGCTCCGCGCACGGTCGCGCCCGTTCTTCGGCGAACTTCAAATATTGTTGAGCATCCCAGGAAGCCATGATCAGATATTATCAAATGGCGTGCCGCGCGGTCAATGCCGTTATATAACACCTGCGGCCATCCAAATCACCGATTTCACCGCGGTGAAGTGCCGATAACCGGAAAAACAGAATTTCATCCGGCCCGGACGCTTGGCAATTTGGCCCGGCCCCCGTACCTTACCGTTCGTTCGTAACGGGAGAAATCGGATGTTGGCGAAAGTTCATAGTTTCGTGCTGCAGGGAATTGAAGCCGTCAAATGTGAAGTCGAAGTAAATATCGCCGCCAAGGAATATGGCGAACCGTTGCTCGTGGGGCTTCCAGATAACGCGGTGAAAGAAGCGCTGGATCGCATTCACACCGCGATGATTAACAGCGGATTTCGTTTTCCCGATACGCAACTGCT
>JAKAYZ010000020.1 GCA_021816165.1 Planctomycetota bacterium
AATGGCGACACCTTCATCTATGAGGGAACTCAAGGCGAAGAGTGTCATTTCGTCTTGAAATTAAATCATCTGTCATCACTCAATGGTATTCGGGAAAGCAAAGGGGCGCTGGCGGTGAGTAGAAGGCTTGTATCGCACGCTCGGATAGATGGCCGCGACAGCTCTGGTCACAGGGTGGTGGCGGGATTTGTGATGGATAAGGCTCGCGGATCGCGCGCCAGAATTACCGAGGAAATCTTTCGTCCATCGGTCATGGCCACTGCACCACCCCCCATGATCGCGCCGCCCCCTGCGCCCGTCCTGCCATTACATCAGATGGTTTTCACCTTCTATACGACCGCACGCTGGTGCGAGCTACCCTTCTGCTTTAAAAATCTTAAAATGCCCGCCTTGCACAGGAATGTCGCCCCACCAAAACTTCCACCGCAGGCCGGATTGCAGCGACACCACGGCAGCATTTGGACTTGCGCGTACCACTCCTCGTCAAACCATGGCACAATCTGGCGACTCGACTTCCTGATGTTCAGTCAACGGGCACGCTACGCATTGAGACAGCCGCTGACGCAGCGATTGATTGCCCAACTTTCGGTGCGGCCGTCCGCCGAATCTGCCACTTTTGACGTTAATAATATGCAACCCACATCATTTCTTTCCGCATTTACCAAGTCCGGCATGCGTAAGTTCGTCCCAGCCCTCCGAGACCTGTCCGATGGGAACGCTGATTTACTACCCCGGAGGCGGCCCGGCGGGCTGCTTTCACTTGGTATGGTGGGACCGAAGGATGTACGGGTCAATCTGATGGTGGGTGCCTCACCTCCGAAAGGCAGAATCGCCGCATTTCGGGGTCATTTTCCCCTCTCGTTTCTGGGCACAAGCCATACACTGGCCCCGATTCCCTTTGCCCCGGGCGGACGTTGGAGCAAACCAATTGCCATTGATGCAAATTTGCAAGTCAGGGTGCGTATGCTCAGGACACATTTTATTGGTGCCAATAGCTTTGATCGTCTGATTGATATTAACTTTATCCCGGCCCACAACACTAGAGACGACAAGACGCCATCCGACAATGCCGCGTTTGTTGAAGCCCGCTTTTTATCCGGTATTGCAACGATACGCGACGGTCACGGTCACATTTGGGGTAGGGGCCAATTACAGCCTGAATCTTACGCCGCAGCGACCGGTAGCTATCGCGGTAAAGTCTGGGTCCCACCCCCGCTGCCGCATGGCGCAGTCAGGCAGCTTGTGAATGGTGGCAGCGGTCCGGAACGCGGGCAAAAACCCAAGAGCATTATTTTTAACTTCTACGGGAAATCGCGAACGGTTCGCTCCGTGTTCGATTTTCGTAATATTCCCTGGCAGCCGTTGAATTAGGAGCTTTATGGCTGTGACCGGCCCTCATCCGCACAAACGGGCAAAGCTCGAGCGATCGGCATTTCGACGGCGGTAAATTCCGCAGCGAGGCGACGCTCCAGGGGCAGGCGACGATGCAGACCGGCTGCCCAGTTTCAATTGTTACTTGCCATATGATCCTATGAAAGCCAATATGTATAAAATAATATTAGGTTTGACAGGCGTGCCTTGAAATGAGACGGATAAAATCGCACGTGAATGATCAGCAATGGACGGCCGCAAACTCTCATCCGGCACGGAGGTAATTGGCCGGATGATCAAGTGCCCGCCGGTGCAACAAGGCTGATCAATGAGGAGGCGGCGTCGATGGTGTCGTCGTCCGGCGGTGATTGCGCTCCCACCAGAATAAACTGAAAAACATCGCCCCGAGACCCAGTACAATACCTACCCCCGCCAGCGACATAACCCGCAACGCTACGGGCGTATACTTGCCGGTGTTCGGATTAAACTGCGTGCAAAGAAGTAAAATTTGGTCAAACACATTGGTTATGCGGTCATCGCCGGCATGCACCAATGCCAGATTCAAATCTGCCGGGACGTAATGCACACCGAAAAAGTAATTGGCAATCTTTCCCTTGGGCGTAATGACATAGATCGCCGCCTCATGATCAAACATGTGGATGGCGGGATCCCACTTGTAATGAAATCCAATCACCTTGGCGAGTTGGGCACTGCTGGTAGAGTTTTTGCCCTCGATGAGGAAATGCCAATGCCGTGCAATCGCGTGGCGAAATTTCCTGGGGGCCAGTCCGATATAGCCCGCCTTTTTATCTTTCGCACCTTGCAGCGTATCTGATGGGTTAAAGCTCACGGTAATAATATCGTAGCCGGTGCCGAGATGGGCCGAGAGTTTGGGAATGGCTTTAAGCACGCCCGTCTGCACAAATCCGCACACCCCCCAGCATTGATAGTTGATCAGATCGAGGATGACCGGCCGCCCCCTGTGAAAATATTGCGCCAAACGAACACGCTTGCCGTGCGAATTAATAAATTGCAGATTGAGCGGCAACTGTGCACCTGGATGCGGGGTGATTTTGGCGGTCTTGGCGTCGCGCTTCATTTGTACGGCCGATGAAAGCGAACCAAAGCCGCTGCCAAAAGCGGACGACTTAAAACCAAGCAGCATGGCGGCCATCACGGCCGGCAGAGCCAGCCATTTGAGGCGATAAAAAACAACATATCCGCGCATCGGGCGACTCCAATTAATCAAAATCCAAAACGGGCAGCCGGACAAAATGCGGCCCGGTCGCGCTTAAGTCCCGGCCCACAAAGCCCCATCTGCCCTTTAGATGATACGCACCCGATGATGGGGAGTTCAAACGGAAATGAGGATTATCTCTCCCGCTGCCGGCGGGTCAGTTGTCACCCGGCCCGAGGGTGGTGATTGTCAGGGGTGAGAGTGGATACTTAGACAATAAAAGTTTAATGCTTTGAGTGCTTACCTTTTCCAACTCTGCCAAATCCTCCTCCAGCGTGCGGAACTCGCGGTTGTATATCCACTGCGAGCACAAATTGCGCATCCGCCCCAACGGCAATTCGCCGGACAAAACGGTGCTGGTGGCAATTTTGGTTTTGCTGCGGGCAATTTCGTCTTCCGTTACGCCGTCATCGCGAACATGCGAAAGCTCCTTGATCATCGTCTCTTCAACCAGCGCCGCCTTGGCGGGGTCGCAGGATGCATAACCGAAAAAGCTGCCCAACCCATCATGCATAAAGGTTGAAAAGTCGGCCTCTTCCGCCAGGCCGGGCTCAATCAGCGACCAGAACAGGCGAGATCCGTCATGATCGCCGACCACATCGGCGAGAATCGCGGCAGAAAAGCGATCCATATCCTGCGAGCTTGGTCCGGGGCACAGGGTGCCGAGATAATGCCGCTTGAGTTTCTCATCCCGAATATGATGCCGTCTGGCGGCCGGGGCAACGGCGGGATAGCGTCTCTGCACCGCCAGCGACGGCCATTGACCGCAGGCGCGGTGGGCAAGTTCCACCAACTCATCGAAATCAATTTGACCGGCAGCGGCCAGCACCATGTTGCCCGGGCCGTAATGCCGATCGAAATAATCGCGCATCTGTTGCTGAGTCAGGGCGGTAATGGATTCTTTGGACCCCAAAATGGAGTTGGCCAGCGGGTGCGATCCAAAATGGTCTTCCATGATCCGCTCGTAGAGAATATGCCCCGGCTTATCCAGATAGAGGGATATTTCCTCCAGGATCACATTTTTTTCCATATCAAAATCTTCGACCCGCAAAGCCGGGCGCATCATGTCGGCCAGGATATCTAAGGCCGGTGCAAGGTATTCCGGCAAAATCTGGGCCCAGTAACAGGTCACCTCATTGCTGGTAAAAGCGTTGTTACGGGCACCGAGTGAATCAAATTCCCGATTGATATCCGCAGCGGTTCGGCGGGCGGTACCTTTGAACATCATGTGCTCGAGGAAGTGCGATACACCCGACACGTCCGGAACTTCATCGCGGGCACCGGTTTTAACCATAAATCCGATGGCGGCTGTTTTGGTGGTTGGCATCACCTCCGCGATGACGTCCAGATTATTGGGCAACTTGGCGTGTTTGAATGTACTCACGTGAGGCGTTCTCCAAAAATGCAATGCCGGATGCCACGCACCGCGGCCTGAAAATCTATCTGCGTGCTGCACCCGGCCATCAATTCGGGGTGGTCAACTCCGCCGGACCGATGGTCAGCAAGGTGAATCGTTCCACCGGATGGGCGCATAAATAATCATTAACATCGGTGAGTGTCGGGGCTTCCACCCGGCGACGCAGTTCATCCAGCGAGCGCGGTCGTCCCAGATGATACATGTCGTGCAGCAAGGCACCCGCCCGCGCGCTGCTGCTTTCACCATTCATCACCACGCGGCTTTTAATACCGATGCGGGCGCGTTCCAGTTCATCAGCGCTGATACCATCGCGTATTTTTTTCAGCTCATGGATAAATGAATCCAGTGTCCGTTGGGCCCGTTCCGGCACCGTGCCGGCATAACCTAAAATCATGCCTTGGGTCCGCAGGCTTTGATAACCCGCATGCACAGCGTAACAGAGCCCCTGCTTTTCACGAATTTCTGAAAACAGCCGTGCGCCCATTCCTCCGCTGAGCACATTGACCGCCAGCATGGCCAGAATGCTCTCCGGTTCGCGCTCGGGAACTGCGTCAAATGCCAACCCAATTTGAACCTGATTGGTTTCCTGATGCACATGGCGGCTTCCGCCCGGTGCGGGGCCAGGTGCAGCCATGGCAGCTTTCGGGCCGGTCCACGAGCCGAAGCATTTCTCTGCCAGGTCGTGCATCTGATCAAAAGAAATGCGTCCCGCGATGGAAAGAATCGCTCCGTCCGGAGTGAAACGCCGCCGATAGTCAAGGCGCAAATCCGCGGCCGAAAGGGCCGTCAAATGTTCCTTCACGCCCAGCGTGGGCCGTCCCCATGGCGACGGCAGGTGCTGCTGACGCAACAGGATGTTAAGTTTTTGCGCCGGCTCGTCTTCTATGGCATCGATCTGCCCAACGGCCAGGTCGCGGCAGGCATTAAACGCATCATCGGGAAGCTGGGCACGCTGAAATATGTCGGCCACAAGCGGCATAACTTCCGGCAGTTTTTTGGCCAGCATGCTGGCTGAAAATCGCAGAAATACCGTATCTACCCCGCAACTTCGTTGCACACCGAGCGAATCCAATGCGGCCGTCAAAGCCCGGCTGTCGCGGTCCCCGGCACCGCGCAGAATCCAGTCGGAAAGCACATTGCCGCTGCCTACGCCATGTTCGGGGTCAAATGACGCCCCGCCCATGATGGCCAGCACCATCGCCGCCGACTGCACATCGGGCATATGTTCCATAACCAGCGTCAATCCGTTTTCCAGACGATCGACGCGCATCATCGGCGCGGTTTGATTCACAGCGTCTCCTTCAGCAATCTGGCCCGTCAACAAGCAATAGCCGTCGGCGCAGCGATCGGGCTAATCCCCCTAAATGAGGATCGGACACTCCAGCCAAGCCGTTACTGTAGAAGCGGCATCGCTTGGAGTAAAGGCGCACCACGCAATTGAACTTTGCGCGGTGCTATTTGGCCCGGCGGATGGGGATGCCGACGGTGGTCAGTTGATTCATGCCGGAGCGAAGCCGAAAATAGGAGCGGCCGGCAGAATTTGTTGCGGTTCTGGTCGGTCCGTGGATTACCAATGCCCGGCCGCGCACGCCCATGATGGCATCAATACCTTCAGGAATAAACACGCGGTAGGTTACACGGTTTGCGTGTTGGCGAAGATACACCCTGATGTTGCC
This sequence comes from Planctomycetota bacterium, assembly GCA_021816165.1. Next base: position 5,702 of record JAKAYZ010000020.1, read on the forward strand.
ATGAGGCGTGGGAACTTGGCCGGAAAGCATTTTAATGCGCCCGGGGTGTGGAATGATGGTTGTCTTCGTGAATCCACCGCCGGTTGGTCTTACGCCCAAAGCGTACTGAGTAAGCCAGGTGGTGGCACCAGCCGCCCAGCCATGGCACAGGCTGGTAAAATACCCAAGCGTTCGGAACGTGTGCCTGTGCGGCAGTGACATCCGGTAAGCCTCCCAGAATGTGGTAGCTCCCTCGCCAAGCATTCCACCCCAATAGCGGCGCACCAGCATAAAAGCGCGGTGTCGCCCTTTGAGCCTGTCGAGCGCCTTGAGTGCAAAATACATGCAATAGGGTGTACCAATTTTTTTCCAGAAGTGATGGCCGGGGCCGAAAATGTGTTGCCAGATGGCGGCGCGTTGCGCTGGCGTTGCCACGCCGGAAATAACAGCCATGGCATTGGGTTGCGGCAACTGCGTATAGGTGTGGGTGTGGTGATCGACCAGATATGCGCGTGCGGCCACTACTAATTGATGATGCCAGTGGGCGTAAAGTGTGGCGTGCGTGTTATCATGCAGAACGCGCAGGAGCCGCACGGCCCGCTTAAGCGCCCAACACGTAAATAAATCGGTATTGGTCTGGGCTTCGGGCGTATCGGTGGCGGCGTCGCGGCTTTTGCCGCCGCCGAGTCCGGGTGCCCAATCGACAAAATTCCATTCGTCATGCCGATTTAAAATACTATGCCCTGCGTTAGCTAGCCAAGCTAAGAAGCTGTTGAAGGTGTAGACAAGGCCATTGTTGGATTGGAGAAAACGGATGTCGCCAGTGTGCAGATAATAATCATAAAGTGCACATATCCACGCACAGGAATAGCCGGGGATGGCATTTACATCACGCACCGGCGGCCCGGAGTCGGGGCGATTGAAGAATCGGGCATGATGCCATTCGCCACCCATGGGCATACCCGGCGGAAGGATATCGCCCTGCGCCCGGCGACGTAACAGACCCATGGTAAGTTCCATGAGAAAATGGTCCATAAAAACGTCATCCACCACATGGCCGGAAACTTGCATATCTCCCATCCACATGGCGCGGTCGCGTTTAACGCCATCCCACAGTTCTTCCTGCATGCAAAGATGGACGGTATAAGCCCCGGTGTACCAGATGCGGGTTAATTCCGCATCGGAGCAGCGAAACGACCCACGGTATTGCACCGGGTAGTAGTTAAAATCAAGACGCAGCCGGGTTATATGAATGGGCCCCGGCCCCTGAAAGGTGATCGTGGCATAGCGAAAACCGCAATAGGGTGTTGCGGAGTTGTGACGTTGGCGGAGTTTCAGCCTGTCGATCCCCTTCCATGGCTGGTGGATCGCCTCGCCACGCGATTCGCCCGTGCCGACAAGCACTGTCCCACCGGTGCCGCGCATTTCGATGCGACCGGCAACCTCCTGGCCGAAACTGATGAGTATTTCTGGTGATGGACCGTGGCCCGATGGTGTCACCGTCAAAGATACACGATGCGCTGGCAGCAAGGGGCATTCTCCGAGGTAGCCGGGACGTTGCCGGGTGGGTTCGGTCAGGCGGCCGACAAGATGCGACAAACCGACAAACGTCCTTGGATCATGCATCACCGTTACCCGCAGTGGCTGAAAATAAAGATGCCTCATGTAGATTGCGAATGGTGGTGTGCGGCCGGACCGGAGAATACTGATCGCATTTAATCGCCTTACCGCCGGGGGTATCGGCAGGCCGATGGTGGGATCGAGGCTGGGAATTGTAACTGGTGTTTTTGTTCCGCCTTGTTTTGGCATATCGGCGCGAGCCGGGTATGGGATGCATGGAGCCACGCCAAGTAATATTACTAACATAATATAAGTGAATGATGGGCGTTGGGGTATGGCCAGTCGCGACATGCGAAAAACTCCAGCGGATGTCAGCAAAATGGCGCGGGCGGCCAACCCGCCTCGGCCATCGGCAGTTTAGCATGAAATTTCTCGGTAACGTAAGGCCTCGGCGATGGGGCACCGGACTGGCGTATGCTCAACAATCCGACGGTCAGGCATGGCATACATGGCTTCAGGCCGGGGGCGGATGGCATGGCGGGTTGAAGGTTTACGCCGCGACGATGGGGGCGGGCACCCACCGGTGGCCGTTTGGTTATAGACTATGGCTTATGCAGGTGAACCGCTTCTGAGCCGTCCGCGCTGGCGGATAGAGATGGTTTGGGATTGTCGGCATGGTTTAGCCGGGCGGTTAATCATTATGAGCTTGAAGGACAGCAACTATGCGTTTTTTTACAGATTCTTCCGTGGATGCCGCGGTGGCCGGGCGGCTGGGGCAACTCGGTCATCATGTGGAGACGAATCTGCCCGAGGATGTTGACGCTTCCTCGCCAACCGAACTGTGCCAATGGATGGCGAAATCGGGTATGCAATGGGTCACGGCCGATAAGGCGTCTGTCGCCAGCATTTATGAAAAGGGAACCGCTTTTCACGGCAGTATTATTTTTTTGCAGGCCCCGACGGAAGATATTGCCGCTGTTTTTGAACGCTACCCCGCACTTAAACCGGGTCGTCTTTACACGCTGACTGCGCGCAAGGTAAAAGTAAGGCAACTGCCGGGTGCCGACATCTGACGCGTGTCCGCGTGATGGGTGAGATACCGACATAGCCCGGGCCTTAACAGGAGATTGATGGCGACGTGATTGAGCTTTCGCGGTCGAATGTGGTGGAATATCTGCTGAAGCGGGGTGAAATCAGCTCGGCAGATGCGCTGGTGCAGGAGCTTGGCGGCGGGGTATCGGGCGTGGTGATTAAGGTATTGGACCCCGATGGAGGCGAGCCTGTGGGAACGGATATGCGGTCGCCGGGGCAGATTAAACGCGGCGTGCCGGACACGCGCATGCGGGCAGGCAAATGTCTGGTGCTTAAACAGCCAAGGGAACTCTTTGCCGTGGCGACCACATGGCGGGTGGATGCCGATCGTATCTGGTCGGAACGCGACGCCTTAATAATGCTATCGACGTTGATGCCAATTAATACGCTTCCGCAGGTATTGTGGGCGGATCAGGATAATCAGATACTGGCCATTACGCCGGCACCGCCAGAGTATGTAAACTTGAAAACGTCTCTGCTCTCGGGCAAAACGCTTCGCTGGCCGATCACAGCCGCGGCACGGTGGCTGGCCCATATGCACCGGAGCACGGCGGACGTGAGCACGCCGTCGTCATTTTCTGACAGCCGCCTCTTTCGGCAGCAGCGGATCATGCCGTATCTCGCCTATCCGCAGGCCGCCCATCCGTCGGTCGCCGCGCGGCTGGAGGCTGTAAGTGCGTTCTTGCTCTCCGACCCTGTATGTCTGATTCATGGAGATTATTCACCCAAGAATATGCTCATGGCACCCGACGCGCTTGAGGATCGGGGCATATTCATTGTGGATTTTGAGGTGGTGTTTCGCGGCCAACCGCTTTTTGACATCGCCACGCTTATTAACCATCTGCTGTTGAAGGGTTTTTACTTTGCGCCCCAATGGCGGCCTTTCATGCTGCTGGCCGATGAGGCGTGGCATGCCTACCAGCAGGCCGCGCCGCCGCGATTGCTGTCTGCCCGTGACCAATGGGGCGGGTTTTTGCTCGGCAGCCTTCTGCTTGCACGCGTGGATGGGCAGTCACCGGTGGAATATCTGACGGATGAAGTTAAACGACAGGCCGTGCGCAATTGTGCACTGGATTTATTAAAAACGGGCGGGTCGCTGGACGATGCCATGGATCTGGTGGGCGAACATTTGGGCCATTTGGATTAGGCAATGGGCATAAATCTAAAGACCGGGCATGGCGGCTGCGGGGCGGTGGGCCAACGCGACGGCATCTCACCTTCAAAGGTGGCTGGTGGTGCGGCCACCGCACTGGGCGGATTGGGCATCTGGACACCCCGGTATCCATCGGCAGATATGCTTTTCGCCGCTCTGTTTGACGACCCGCCAGCGGACCCGTTGATGTCAGGAGTTGAACCACCTGCACATGATCCAGCAGATATGTGGCCGCAAATGGTGCAGGTCATCAGCAGGAGCGTCCGCCAATGGAAGGTGGATTGTTCCGGCTGTCCGGTCATATTTGCCACCACCAAGGGTGATATCCGCCGAACGATCGGCAGCGTGGCTCAGGCTCGCCAGCCGTTGCCCAAACTGGCCGACGATGCCGTTGCCATGGCCGATGCCTGCGGCCTCACTGGGGAGGTGATCTGCATCAGTACGGCGTGTGCTTCATCATTGGCGGCGCTTTGCGAGGCCCAATTATTATTGGCGGCCGATGCCAGCATCAGACGGGTTGCCGTTATCACGGCGGATGTGGCGTCGGCTTTTGTGCGGGATGGGTTTGAGTCGCTCCATGCACTGGCGGGCATCGGAGTAAGGCCGTTTGATCAAAGTCGCGGGGGGCTTTTGCCCGGTTCGGCGGCGGCATGGTGCTATCTGGAGCATGCCGATGAAAGCCAGGGGGAACTGCGGCTGCTGGGATGGGGGTTGGCCAATGATGCCGCCCATCTGACCGCACCCGACTTGCAGGGACGCGGATTGCAGGCAGCGATTGTTGAGGCGCTGGCGTCCGCGCGAAAATCTCCGACTGATATTGATGCAATAATAGCCCACGGCACGGGGACGGCATTCAGTGATGCGATGGAGGCGAAGGTTTTTGCTGAATTATTTCCCCATCGCCCGCCCCTTGCCGCCGTCAAAGGTGTGTTGGGCCACACCTTGGGTGCCAGTGGACTGGTGGAATTGGCCATCGCACGCGAAATGCTCTCCCGCCAGCAGGTGCCCGCCGTTGTCGGCCTGAACCGATCTGATTACCCGGGGATTAATCCGGTCTTTGAAAAGCCGCTCCGGCCACCGCAGACCGTTCAGACCGTGCTGAAAACCGCCAGCGGGTTTGGCGGTATCAATGCCGCCGTTATTGTGGGCGGGGGCGGTGCGTGATGGCTGAAAATAAATGT
>JAKAYZ010000021.1 GCA_021816165.1 Planctomycetota bacterium
ATTTCCTTTTAAGTGAAGCTACGGCTTGGATATTCCTGAAATTTCAGGTTACGGGCAGCACGCCACTTTTCAGCCAAGTGATGGCCATGGTACCGTATTGTAACCGGCGCACAACCCGCCGGGCCAGCGTCATTTCGTCCAGATTGGTGGCCGTCGCATGACGCAATACGATCAGCCCCCCCGCCGCCACCCGCTCACTGGCCAGCGTTTCCACCAGGTCATCCAGCAACGCCCGTGTACGAAGCTCCTGCAGATGAGCATACGGTGGATCCACAAACGCAACACACAGATCGCCCCAGTCCTGCGGTAAGGCCATGGCGGTGCGCCCCAGGCGGTAGGCGTCCATTGCCAGCACCCGGCACTGAGATACAACGCCAAGGGTATCGATATTCTTGCCTAAACCCGCCAGCGCGTCACGATCACGCTCTATAAAAATCGCCCGCCCCGCTCCGCGGGAAAGACATTCCAAGCCCATTGAACCGGTACCGGAAAAACAATCCAAAACCACGCCGCCCGTTAAATCCACGGCCACCGTTAATGCATCGAACAGCGATTGCTTGGCTCTATCGGTAATAGGCCGGGTGGTTCGCGTGGAGGGCGAAATCAAAATCCGATGACGAAATTCTCCGGCGATGATACGCATGAAACTTTATCCGCCACCGCATCAGGACCGAATAGCGGCTATCACTGCGTCGGCCACCGCGGAACAACTAGCCGTACCGCCTAAATCCCCGGTTAAAATACGGCCTTCATTAAGTACCGCAAAAGTGGCCTTTTCGATGGCGTTGGCTTCTACCGCCAGTCCGAACGTATACCGCAGCATCATGGCGGCAGTCAGAATGGAACCTACCGGATTGGCCTTGTTTTGCCCGGCGATGTCTGGAGCGCTGCCGTGGATTGGTTCGTAAAATGGTACCGCGGACTTACCGTGGGCATCCGGCTCGCCCAGGCACGCGGAGGGAACCAGTCCGATGGACCCGGCCAACATGGAAGCCTCATCACTGAGGATGTCGCCAAAGGTGTTTTCAGTAACGATTACATCAAAGTCACTGGCCCGCCGCAACAATTGCATGGATGCATTATCCACGTACATATGTTCCAACTGAACATCCGGATAATCCTTGCCCATGGCGGTGGCGGTTTCGCGCCAGAGTTGACTGGTGGCCAAAATATTGGCCTTGTCCACACTCAGAAGTTTCTTTTTACGCTGGCGGGCCGTTTCAAAGCCCACTTTTAAAATCCGCCGAATTTCGCGCTCGCTGTAGGCCATGGTGTCCACCGCGGTGCGATCCGGAGAGTGACCATGAATCCCCTGCGGCTGGCCATAATATAGCCCGCCGGTAAGTTCACGGATGATCATAATATCTATGCCGTTTTTGATGAGTTCGTTTTTCAGCGGGCAGCGGCCAGCCAGCCCCGGCGGTAATACCACATGACGCAAATTGGCAAAGAGTCCCTTACGCAGTTCCAACAGGGCCACCCGTTCGGGTCGTTGGGCCTGGGGCAGAGTTTTATCGCGATCCGGCAGGCCCACGGCCCCAAAAAAAATCGCCTGACTAGCCAAGCATACCTGTCGTGTTCACGCTGGCAAGGCCGTGCCGTGCTTATCAATAGCCGCCCACCCAACATCCGCATAATTTGCGGCAATCTTGTGGCCGAAGCGTTTGGCAATATCGTCTACCACACGCATCGCCGCCTTAATGACTTCCTCACCAATACCGTCGCCGGGTAACACCGCAATTGCAATATCCATTGAAACTCCTGATAAATCCCTTAACCGCCAAAGGCTATCGCCAATTTACCCGAAGAGCAACCTGGCTCAAGCCAACCTATCACCGTCACCACCGTCGAGAGACCGCCTCGAAGGCGTCCACTGGGCTTGCTTTTTGCCCCAAGGCCCGTAAATTACATTCGTACGGGCGCAAGTGCTGGATATGTCGGCCATTGCAGGCCAATAGGCCAGCAGCCAGTGACGGCGGATTGGCCAATCATCGGATCTTCATATGGATAACCCACCTGTCCGCGACAACTCCACAACAGATGGCCTTCCCGTTGCCGTATCGCTGGGACCCGTGTTGGAACAACAAGGATTGGAGTCGCAGCACACATTGCTCGACAAACGCACCTGGATGATATGCCTGCTGGCCATGGGCTTGGGGGTATTTGGTTTTCTGGCGGCCCAAGTACTCATGCACCTCATCGGCCTGATTACGAACCTCTGTTTTTATGGTCGGTTCTCCTTTGCTTTCAGCAATCCGAGCACTCATCTATTGGGCTTGTGGGTGATATTAATACCCATCGTGGGCGGCCTGGTGGTGGGGGTCATGGCGCGCTACGGATCCAAAGCCATCCGTGGCCACGGTATCCCGGAGGCTATGGAAACGGTATTGGTCAATGAAAGTAAAATTCCCGCCCGCGTCACGCTGCTCAAACCCATTTCAGCCGCCATCAGCATCGGCACGGGTGGGCCATTCGGTGCCGAAGGTCCGATTATCGCCACCGGCGGCGCTTTTGGATCTCTGATTGGCCAATGGGTAAAAACCAGCGCGGACGAACGTAAAATTCTGCTGGCCTCCGGTGCTGCGGCCGGCATGGCCGCCACCTTTGGCAGTCCTGTCTCGTCGGTGCTGTTGGCTGTGGAACTGCTGCTGTTTGAATTTCGCCCGCGGTCGCTGGTGCCCGTGGCGCTAGCCAGCGCCACCGCCGCGGGTTTACGCATGATGGTAATGGGTGCGGCACCCATTTTCGCGATGCCCACAATCTCGGCGCCCACCGCCGGTGCGTTGTGCCTGTACGCGTTGCTGGGCGCGGTCCTCGGTGTGGTGGCGGTGGGCGTTACCCGCGCAGTTTACGCAGTGGAGGATATTTTTGAACACCACGTGAGGGTTCACTGGATGTGGTGGCCGGCCATCGGAGCCGTGGTGGTGGGCATTTGCGGATATTTTGTCCCACGCACGCTGGGCGTCCGGTATGACAATATCTCTGCGGCGCTTTCCAGCCATCTTACCCTGGGGGTGCTGGCTGTGCTGGCCGTGATGAAATGGGTTTCCTGGACTATTTCGCTGGGCAGCGGCACCTCCGGCGGAACCTTGGCACCCTTGTTTACTATTGGCAGCGCGCTGGGTGCGGTTGCAGCCGGCGGCATTTTGGCGCTTTTCCCGCACTGCGGCATCAATGTGCAGGTGGCGGCGCTGGTGGGGATGGCGGCACTGTTCACGGGCTGCTCCCGGGCCTTTCTCACCTCCGTGGTATTTGCCTTTGAAACCACCCTTCAGCCCATGGGCTTGTTGCCTTTGCTGGCGGGCTGCACCACCGCCTTTTGGGTGTCGTGCCTGCTGATGCGCCACACCATTATGACTGAAAAAATCGCCCGGCGTGGAATTGCCGCACAAACTCAATACAGCGTGGATTTCATGGACCAACTCCGGGTCCGCGACGCGGCCAACAGCCAGGTTATCTGCCTTTCGGCCACAGATACAATTGGTGCGGTTCGGAAGCGTTTTTTTTCAAAAGATCATCCCTTGCATCACCACGGTTTTCCGGTCGTGGATGAACAGCAACACCTGGTTGGCTTTGTGACCCCGCGAGATTTAGTCCAGCCCGATATTTCCGATTTCCGATGCGTTAGAGATGTGGCCACCACGCCGCCGGTGGTTATCACGGAACAGCGTTCGCTGCGCGACGCGGATAGGCTCATGGCCCGCCATCGTATTGGTCGGTTGATAGTGGTACCTGGAGACAATCCACAGCGCGTGGTCGGAATTCTTACCCGCAGCGATCTACTCGCGGCGCACCGCCGAATGAGCTAAGGATCAGCCCGCTCCGTGTAAATTTGCGGCCAGAGCGCCGTGACTCATTGGAATCGTCTGGGGGCTTGGCGTATCATGGCCGAATGTTAAAAAAATGGGTCAATTTAATTTTCCGTGCCGATCGGTTGGTGCTCGTTCTGGGACTGTCTCTACTGGTGCTGGTGGGCTGCGCCTATCGTAAGGAAATCGTCATTACGCCGATGCACCCGGTCGGAATCACTCACAGCACCAAGCCATCTTCGGTTGTTCATTACCATTACCCCAAGGGATACAGGCCACCGGCTGTAGTGGCCATATTTCAGATTCGGTTGCCCATTGGTACGTTCAGCGACAACAAAAAGATATGGAAAATTCTTCATCCCGTGGTTGGCTCACCCGGGGCCATCGCTCTGCTGTATGCCAATGGCATTCGGGCTGGACAGGCCGAAATTCCGGCCTGGCATCAAATCTATAAACTTATTCATCATGTTTCGGGAGCCACGACATCAACTTTCTATTGCCAAACCAGCGGCCTTTCAAAACTGCTTATTACCGTGCGAAAAAATATCCGTCGGGAGCTTATCCTAGAGCACACATTCAGCGGCTCGCCGGAGCTGCGTAGTTATCACAACTGCGATAATATTTTTGTGTTGGCCATGCACATCGATCTTAAAACCAAGAGTACTGTGGTGGAACTGCAACCCGCGGTGAATGTTGGGACCGTGAGTTTCCGTCGTGGGCCGCAGGCCATGGGGATTACTGCCGGGACCCATCCAGACCTGCACAGCTTTGTCCATCTGCAAATCATCACCGAAATTCCCCCCGGCAAATTTTTGGTCCTTTGCCCATGGCATGCACGCCGTCATCCATTTTCCATGGGAGCCCAGTTTTTAAGTGACACCACCCATATTCCACCGCGCCAGACCATTCTTATTATGGTACCCTTGGCGCGTTAGGGACCATGCCGCACCCTCGCTGCGGGAAGATCGATTCTGGCGCATCAGTTGATGCTCGCAGCCGCCCATCGCCCATTTCCACCCACCTTGAGGACCGGTAAATCTAGGCCATGGCTCGTCGTGCTGCTGAACAGCGTCCGAGAAGGCAATTTGCCGCCTTTTCTTGATCGTTTTCCGGCTGTTGATGCGATAGCAATACCTGTCATGTAAAACTCGGTTGGGTGCGGCAGTATCTCAAGCATCTGGCCGAAGGAATTGAAAAAGTCGGATTCACCTCTCGCGGGATGCCGTGAGCTGCCTGTTACCACCCCACTGCGGAGGGTGGAGCTTGAAATCAGCTCCGGTATACGCGGGGAAAATATTACCAGAGGGAGTTATCATGAAAGAGTGGATTTTTCACAACACAGCGTCGTTTACCGTTGAAATGCCCAAGCCTTGGAGTTGCCGCGAAGAACCCAACGGCCAACTCACGATCACGGATCCATCCTCCAGTGTTACTCTGACCTTGGAGATTGCCGGTCGGGAATTTCACGTTGCTGGTGGCAGTCCGCAGGGCAATACCAATACTTCGGCGACTCTCGCGGAAATAAGTCCCCGCGAAGCACAGGCGATCCTGCAACGCTGGATCACCCGCTTCCCCAACGTGCGGCCACTGACTCCGCCGCGGCAAATTTTGGGATCCAACCACATGACCTGCACGGCCGAAGGACTGGCCCGTCCCGAAACCGCTCTTGGTCGAATCAAGGATATGATCCATCGCAATACCCCGGATTGTTGGCGATTCTGGGCCGTATTTGACGGCGCTAAAATCGTATTGGCGCGGTGTGTGGGGACGTGCGCAGCCATGCAATTTCTGGCTCCGGTGCTCGAGGCCATGATGTGCTCTCTGGAAATCCATCCCGCCGCCGGCCGGGGCGAGAAACCCTTTGTCGAGATGGTGGTGGAAATTGGACGTCAGCATGTCCCACCGGAAGAAATCAGCGCCATTGACGATGAAACCCTGAATCTGGGCGGCATGAAAATACGTATTGATGCCCTGCAACAGCAATATCAGCAGCAGCCGGATAAAATCCACGACAACGTCCACAACTTTTTTGACAAGCTATTGGTTCGCAACGTCGCGGAATCCGTCACCGGCGACGATGATTGGCAAAACCTGGGCCGGCAAGTCATGCCGGTATTACTGCCCGCAGCAGTCGCGGACCGTCTGGGATCGCAGGTGATTCAGGATGATTGGCTGGCCGGCATGAAAATTCATTTTGAAATTCCCGGAGCCAATGTTCCCATCGGACGCGACGAATGCCGCCGCTGGGGCATCGACGCGGAAGAACTCCAGCAACAAGCCATGAATAATCTGTTGCGGGCCACGCGCAACATGCAGATGAACGGCGGAAAGTATGAGCGCTATACTCTCTTTAACTTCACCCGCACCAATGCTTTTAATTCCTCCAGAATTCTTCTGCCGATTTTGTACCGCAATTTGCGTGAACATCTTGGCACCACTTTTTATATCGCCATCCCCGATCGCGATGTACTGCTGGCCTTTGCCACGGACGATGACGCTGTCCTGGACTGGATGCGTAATCAGGTGCGACTGAAGTATTCGCACGCCACTCACCCCCTTTCGCAGCAGTTGTTCCTGGCCACACCCGATGGCATCGCCGAAGTGGATTGTCCAGCGTCGACCGGCCATCAGACCACCGGATAAAATCTGCAACTGGAGAACCTCGCTGAAAACTGTGGATACGGCACAAGCTTCCCTTTGATTGCATGGTTCCATTCGTAGCCGGATAGTTTTCTGTCTCGTGCGGCCACGGCTGTTATTTGCTCACTGATGACGGTGGATCGTTTAGCCCTCGCCTTACCTGCATGTAGCACCAGTGTCGGTGACAAGTATAATTTACCCACGCCGATTTGTTTTTGGCGCAAAACCAGAGGTCACCACATGGCGTCCACAAAAAACATCACCATCCCCAGCAAATTAAGAGTTCAATCTTACCGACGTGTCATTTTGTCCGACGGATGGTCCATTCTGACGCTGTTGGTATTGAATACCAACCAGCGGCAACGAAGGGGGCTCAATCCAACCACCCGCATTTTTCAGATGTCACCGACACTCAAAATTACTCTTTGGCCACCGGGCCGGCGTTATCGCGCTGGTGCAATCTGGTATGCCGATAGGGCGGATCTGCTTTATGGCTGGGATTTTTGCCAGCCCGACCAAATTTATGTATGCCGTCGCGATGGATGTCATGTGGCGACTTTGCAACTATGTCTCGCCCGCAAGACACTTCTGCAACCACGTTCGTTCTATCGTCGAGGTTCGCGACTATACTGGCTCGATGCCGCCGGCTGCCGGCACAGCACCCCATTGCCCGACCAGGTCTTACTTGCCCGAAAATGAGGGCCGCGAACGACCGGGAATGGGCCAAACTGTGCCAAGCGCATCCGCGAGGCCTGATGGCGCAGAGTTCAGCTGGATGATAAGATTGCCGCACAAGAAACCGGCCACACACCGGTAATTCATCCGCGCCTTCATTGGCATCAGGGAAAAAATCAGGTAAATTCACGGCAGTGAAGGTTTGGCGCAGAACGTGGCCCCAAATTAGCCCGCTTGGCCACGCCATAGAACACAGTAAATACGTGTTTGCTGCCAGCACGGCTATCAGGCACTTTGCGGCGGCAACGCGTCGCGAACAAAACGTCGAGACTCACTATCGGCCGTACAGACACAAGATATGCCCCCTCGGCAGTCAGCGGCCGCCAGCGAACCAAATATGCGCCGTGACGGCCAACCAGATAAAAGGTCCGGCACGCAAGCCAAATGTAACAGGTACGACGGTGGCGAGCTGACAGGTCTGTGAGTTTAGTTTATTTTGGCTTATTGGTGGTTATATGAAAACTCTTTCTTTCTGGCCCCTGCTCTCGGCCCCATGTGCCGGGATTCTGGCGTGTGCCGTGGCTCTCGGCTACCCCAGGCCGACACGCTACAATTGCTTTGGCGGCGGTTTGGAGGGCGGACGTATCGTGCGGGTATTTCCGCCTGTGCTGGTTCGCCGGGCCAATGGTTTCGGTGGTACTGGGCAGGTAACGCTGAAAGGGCTGGTGCTGCCCCGGATTTTTGATCAAGCCAGAAAGCGCTGGCGCGATCCGTCGAGCGGTTGGTTCGCCCGCTACCGTTGGGTTCGGCAGTATGAATTCGCCAGCCTCTCCCTGACCGAAAGGAAAAGCTCGCGGGGGAAACCAAGCGTGCGGCTCGGCTTTGAAATTCCACAGGAACACCTGGCAGGCATGGCCTTTCAAAAATTTCTCAGGCGCTGGGAACATGTCCGGCATGCCGAATTGCTGGCCATTGGCCAAGCCGGTCGCACCGTCATTCCGCTACGTGTCTTTCGTCCGCTCCGGGCGGGCGGACGGATATGGCACCTGAAGATTTTCCATTTCACCGCCACCATCAGCCCACGGCGGGCACTGGTGTTTGTGCGATTGCCAGCCCTGCGGATGCGAATTCAGGCTCGTGCTGATCCGAACCTGCATTTTTCTGCTTTTCGTATTCATGGCCGACAACGGCGGCTGTTGCTGAAATTTTTTCGTCGGGCGAAGCTGCCAACGCGATGGCATGCCCGCAAACCGCGGCCGCACGCGCCAGCCGGTCCTGCGACCCGGCCTTAAGCAACAACCTCTCTAGAACCGCCCTTTCACGGTAGAATTAACGCAGGACCAGAGCGCTGGGGGAGTCCGGCGCTGGCAGTAACGTCAACGGACAATTTATGTGCGGCATTGCAGGACTTATTCGCTGGCACCGTCAAGTTCCCAACGTCGATCCCGAAGATTTGCGGCGCTGGAATCTTATGCTGGCGGCCATTGCACACCGCGGTCCCAACGCACCGGGTATATGGATCGATCCACGCACCCATGCCTCCGTTCTGCTGCATGCCCGACTACCCATCATCGATCTGCCCGGCGGCATACAACCCATGGCCAATGAAGATCACATGGTGCAGGTGGTATTTAATGGAGAAATCTACTACCACAACGATCTTCGCCATCAGCTTCGTGCTGCCGGTCATACCTTCCGCACGGACCATAGTGATACCGAGGTCTTGGTGCATGGCTGGGAACAGTGGCAGACCGATTTGCCCGCCCATCTGCTGGGTATGTTCAGTTTCGCTGTTTGGGATATGCGCACCAATTCACTGTTTCTGTGCCGCGATCGCCTTGGTCAAAAGCCACTGTTTTTTATGCCCACCAAGGAAGGCATCGCCTTTGCCAGCACCATCAATACTCTGGTGATTGCCCATGGCCATCCCCCTCCGGTGCCGATGGCACGCATTGCCGCTTATTTGACTGCCGGTTATTCCGCCCCACCGCAAACCATTTATCCAGCGATCACAGCTCTGGCACCGGGCACGGGCACACTAATCACGGCTGGCTCCCGAAATGACATTTTGTATTGGCAGCCGAGCAAGACCACCGTGCCGACAGCGGCCATCAGAGCACAACTGCGAGGCGAACCGGCGGAGCAGCTGCGAACCCTGTTGGCCACCGCCGTGGAAAGCCAGCTTCGCGCTGATGTACCCCTGACGTGCTTTCTTTCCGGAGGTGTAGATTCGTCCATCATTGCCGCTCTGGTCCAGCAGCGTCAACGGAGCATCGGCGGCAGCGCAATCACCACGCTTTCCGTCGGATTCGCCGAAGCTGGTTTTGATGAATCAGGCTATGCCGCCGCCATCGCCCGGCATATCGGATCACGCCATCAGGAAATTCATCTGCCTCTGCGCGATGATGCCATGGCCACGCTGGACTGGCTGATGCGGTACGTGCTGGGCCAGCCCTTTGCCGATTCTTCGCTGCTGCCAACCTATCATCTGGCCAATGCGGCCCGCTGCTTCGCCCCCGTGGCTCTCAGCGGAGATGGGGCCGACGAATGTTTCGGCGGTTATGACCGCTATCGAGCCATGCGCTTCATCACCCGCTGGAGAGGAGCGGCCAAGGTTGCGGGATGGCTCCCGGAATTCAACCGCTCCCAGCGATGGCGGCGAATGAGAGCTGCGTGCGCCGCCGACGGTTGGCCGGACCAATACGCCGGTCTGACGGACATTTTTACCCCTGCGGACATGAAGCTGATTCTGCCTGATGCTCCCCCGCAAATTGCCGCAACCCTTGCCGCACCATGCCCGTTTTCCACCGCACATCACCACTGGCGAAACGCCCTGTTGTTGGATCAAGGTCGCTACCTGCCAGGCGATGTGTTGTGGAAAGTGGATGCAGCATCCATGGCCAATGCACTGGAAGTGCGATCACCGTTCTTGGATCATCGCGTGGTGGAATTTGCCAATGCGTTACCGGACTCGCTGATCTTAAATCGCCGTCAGGGTAAATTGCTGCTTCGCCAGGCCTTTGGCCCGCTGCTTCCCCGCACCGTCTTTACGCGTAAGAAACATGGTTTTGCCGTGCCGGTTGGCCAATGGTTCTGCGGTCCGCTCAAGGAACCTCTGCTGGACAGACTGAGGGATTCGGCAGGGTTTTGTCGCAATTATTTGTCGTCGGCAGGCGTAGAACAGCTTGTTGATCAGCATCTCTCACGACAGCAAGATCACACCCATCGCCTCTTTGCGTTGCTTATGCTGGAAATCTGGTTTCACCAGTTTCATCCTGCCATAACGGCGGAATATTGATCGAACGTTCTAGCCGCCAGATAAGTCCGGTCTGGCGTGAAGAAAGCCTTCGCCAGTGTTCATTGCCCTTTTTGCCGCACCCTTGTTTTGCCCGGTCGCTGTTTGGCGGTAGCACAGGCTGCCTCCACCAAACGCAGCGAACCGGAACTTGGTTTAGCAGATTCCGCCTTGGTTCGACCACAGCCGCATTGTTAGGCTACGCTCCCCTATCGAAGCCGTGGT
>JAKAYZ010000022.1 GCA_021816165.1 Planctomycetota bacterium
AAGGCTAGTTTGGTAGTACACGCGGAGGTTCCGGAAGGACTAAAGAGGAAAGTCCGATGAGCCCGGAAATTACGTTGGAGGTGGCCGCCTCGGAATATATTGAGGTCAGGCCCGGCGAAGTCTTCGACTTGGCTGCCGTGCCGTCGATCAGGGGCGGCTGCCCCGGATTGGGTCGGGTGGAAATTTCGGTCATCTCCCCCGTGTACATTGAAAGCCTCTCATCCTGTGGAAGGTCATTTAAATTTAATCGCCCGATATGCGTTGTGATCGATCATGAATCTGGTTACTGGATCCATGAATACCAAGCCCTTAAAATTTATTCCTATGGAGAAACATGCGCCGAGTCGCGCCGAATGTTTGATGAAGATTTCGTCGCATGTTGGGATGGAATTGCGGAAGAGCCGGATGAAAATTTAACGCTCGACGCACGCGAACTGAAGAAATTTCTACGAGAGTTGGTATTTTCTTTTGGGGAGAAGGCGTGAGTGCAATAAAAACCAGGGATATTGAGCAATCATTGAAAAAAAAGGGATTTAAACTGGATAACACGCATCACAGCATTTATTGGTTCTACTTGGGAACGCGGAAAAGCAGTATAAGAACCAGAATTAGCCACGGCAGTACTGAGTACGGAGATAACCTGCTTTCTCAGATTGGCAAACAGATGGGCCTGAACCGGAAGGAATTGAGCAGTTTCGTCGAATGCCAACTGACAGAAGAGCGTTACCGCGAGATCCTGGTGGAACGTAAAAAGATTACGCTGGAATAACAGCTAGCGAACAGTACCAAAATAATTACCCGATTTGTCCGCAATCGAAGACGGCACCGCCGGCGAATTCTGCGGCTATGTGAAGTTTTCAGCGCGGCGGAGGTGCCCGGAAATATTGCCATGCCCACAGCAAGGATGCGTCACCTAGCGTTATCTGGCGCTTTGACAGATCAGTGGGTTTCAAACATGATCGATGGCTATGAACAATTGCACAGATGAGCATTTGGAATTGCCACCCAAGCCCAAGGATTTCGCGCAGCGGTTATGGGCTTGCGGCCAGGATTTACTGGCGGCGGGAAGGTATGTTGCGGCGCGGCGGGAATTGGAGGCGGCGGAGCGACAGGCCTTTCGTAAGCGGGATGCGGCTTTGCTGGCACGGATATATCTGCCGCTACTGGAAGCCGCGCGGCAAATTCGGCAGTTCTGCTGCGATGGCATTATCGCCATTACGCCCGGTGATACCGCTAGCCAACGTGCAGCTCTGCGCGACGTATTGCATTCGGGCGGGGTGTGGTTGCGTGTGGAAAGTGCGGGGATAAATAAACCCATCGCAATACCCTTAGCCCCCGATTCGCCGGTGGAATTATTAAGCATCGTAAAATATCGCGAGCATTGGCGCATGACGCTGCCAACGAGCAAAAGGGGAATGGGGCGGCAGCCGGGTCGATTTAGCGTTCCGGTGCAATGGACGCATGATCCCGGAATGTTTATTTCGCCAGCCCGGCCGGACGCACTGGTGGCCGTACTTCCGCCGCCCGGAGTTTATCATCCCGGCAATCCGCAACATGGGCAGGCGCGCGAAACGGTGCTGTTAACCTTTGAAGCCCTGGCGAGGGGATGGCTGGGACGGCAGGAAAAGGGTTCCACCGGCTGGGCCGAACTGACCGTTTTGCGCCAGGCCAGAAATATTGACCCGGCATGTGAACCACTGTTGATGCGAATGATGGCCGCAGCCCAGGAGCTTATCTGACGGACGGGAGCCTGTCCTTTTGAATGACCGCCTTGCGCCAGGGTGATTTCCGACCCCTTCCTGTAACTTTGGATTGACCGTCGAGCATTCAGCATCCGACATGTCGCATTTCGCATTTTCTGAAAGTGCTGCAGCCGACATTTTTTGTCCGGCTGTCAGAAGGGATAGTTTTTGCCGCGCAGTGTCTGCAATAAATGGGCGTTGGCTCTTCCAATGGTCCCATCTTCCGCCTTAATTGCCCGGCATACGTCACTTTCATCAAGGATAAACTGCTGTCGGTTGCCTGCCATGGCCGCTACTTCCCGCAGGCACCTAAGTGCGGCACGCGGTTTACCGGCCAGCAGAAGCACATTGGCCTTGGCGGAAAGTGTGCGGTTATCTGTGCCCTTGAGCTGCGCCAGGCGAGCTTGGTAGGCCTTCGCGTTAATTGTTATCGCAGCCAGTATGCCGCAGCGGGTGATGGGTTCATCAGCCACCGGCATTTTTGCGCCTGTGATCTGCTGGGAAATAAAGCGCCGGAGAATGGCGGGATTATGGCCATAAACCTTATCCAGACATTGCTGCAGCAGGGTAAGTGCAATTTTGGTGTGGTAGAGGGTGCAGACATTAAACAGGCTTTTCGCGTTACGCAGCGCCTGTTTATCATGTCCGGCCTTCAGCAGGGCCGAAATGCGAAAAAACATTAACCGATCCACCGCGTCCGTGTTGCCGGGGTCTCCCAGAATTCCCTGCATAGCCAACGATTCGACCAACCCATAGGCGTGCTGCTTCATCAGCGGTTCCAGCCAGTACATATACAACTGTCCGACGTTGTGGTGCGCATCGGTCTGGAGTTTTTTGCTGATGAAAGCGACCGCTGCCGGCCGTGAATTACGGTCGCCAAGTTGTCGGGCCACCGCAATGGCCTGTGCCTGCCAGGGCTGAAGCCGCGCTGCCGCGCCCACAGTATGCAGCGTGGCTGTACATAAAATTATAACTGCCAGGATCATCGCGGTATGGTTCGGTATCCATCGCATGTTTTTCTCCAACATTGCACGGCGACACTTGGCCTGTGCGCTATCTGATCTGCACGGGCTTGGGCCTGATTGCCAGCACCCACGCGTTGGCCCGGCCAATGGTTCCGTCCTGGGCTTTGATACACGCCGCAATGCGTTCGGTGGCCGCCACCAGCCATTGATTGTTCCATGCCACGCTGTACGCCTGGTCAAAATAGATTCGTGCCCGTCTGGGCTTGTCCGCCAATAACAGCAGATTCCCTTTGCCGATCAGGTCTTCAACGCGGAGAGTCGGCTGGCGGCCTGCCGCACGCAGGTAAGGTTCTGGATTTACTTGAATATCCGCCAATACCGTGCAGGAAACCGCCTTGGCATTTCCGGCAGGAATTTCCGCGCCGGAACGCTGCTGCCGCTGGAGTTGATTTGCCAACCGCAATCCATTTGGCGAATCAGCCTTGAGGCATTTGGCCACAAGCATGAGGGCATTGGCGGTATTCTGCATGGTGGCAATGTTAAACAGGCCCTTGGCTGCCGCCAGAGCCGCCTGGGCTTGGCCCGCGTCCAAAAGAGCCTGCACGCGCATGGCTTGGAGGATATTGATAGTGTTGGTTGAGTCAGGGTTGTTGAGAATCTCCAGTTGTGCAAGCTCCGCCACGGCCTGATATTGCTTTTGCGTCATGAGCGCCGGAAGCCAGCGATGGCACAGTATAAATCGGCACTGGTAAGCGGAGGTGGAAACCAACGCGTCAATGCGACCGACGGCTTGCTTAGTCCCGGCGGAACTACGGGACGCCAATTCCGCGCCAATGCGTGCATAGGCGAGCGTCATCCTCTTAGCTTGGGCCGGAGGAGCGGGCAGGATGGCCACCAGCAGTAGCAGGCCCGCGCGGCCGGGGCTAAGTTGGCATTTTCCCAGCATATAAAAGCTCTCCAAAACATCCGCCTGTCGTTAACCTGCTCGGCTCGGCCGGGGGAGCAGCCAGATCTACCGCGCCCACGGCACAGCCGATTTCATCCATTGTAAGCCCATCGCTTTCCTCCCCGAAACCACAGCCACTATCTTGCCACCAACGGTCTCCCCGACGATCGGCGTTGTCGCAAACCACTGGGCAAACACACTGAAACAGCCAATGGCAACTTTCCGCGCCGCTTTTGGCAATGCCCCGCTGATCAGCCAAAGGCCGAGGAAAAATTCCCAGACGACCCCTACCGCAAGCAGATCCGGAGACTGCGATAAACTCGGCGGAGAGATAATCTGCCCGGCCTTCAACGTCGCTGCGAGCAGCAAGCTCGCGCCAGCACATGCTGCCACCAGCCGCGGGGCCGCGCGAGCAAAAGAGGATATGGTGCTACGGCACCGCAGCGGTCCTTTCGCGATGATTTCCGTCTTCACGAGGCCTCCAAGGCTAATGGTTCGCTCTGCCGACATTCGCGGCAGCCCCATCCACCTGGCCAGTGATCGGGATCACGATCTTGGGTACGTGCTTGTCCGTACTCAGGATCGTGATTTTGTCATTAACGAAACCCTTTGGAAGCTTGGCCAGGTCGATGACATAATTACGCACGGTGCGGCCAAAGTCGTCGGTTTGTGGTGCCCCGCCGGCTCCCGCAACGGCGATGACGGAGAGGTACCTCGATGAACAGATTGGCGGCCGAAGCGAAATTCCCTTGGGAACCAGCACGGTGAATTCTTCGCCGGAAAGCTTACTGCGGCGGCGAACCACGCCGAGATCAATCTGGCTGGGATACCACGTCAGCTGGATCGGCGGATACGTGGCGGTGATATGCGCATGCACGACAACTTCCATCACGTGCTTTGGACCATTGGCGAATCGGAACAGAACCTCCCGTTCGATATTGCCGATGCCGATGACGCTTCGTTTGAATTTAAGAACTATTGTCCCAGTCCGGCCCGGTGATATGGCGTGGTTGGGGGCTTCTATCGTCGCGCCGCGGAAGCAATAACATGTCCCACGAGCCATCGCGATACGAATTGGCTTGCGGGCAGTGTTCTGGAGCAGAAAAGGAATATGAATCAAGCCTGGGCCAGCGGCGATTTCGCCAACCCTCAGGGAAACCTGCTTCGCGTCCAGTGGGAACACCTGGGCAACCGTGGGCGCTCCGCCCGGCGTGACGAACATTACCAGGCCGCTGAAGCCAGCCCTGAGGCGACTGTTCAAATCGGCCAGACTTTCCCACCCTACGTACCCGCCCACGTCAGCGACAAACAGGCCCTTCGGACCGCCGTCGAGAAGAGCCATGTAGTGGCCGAACTGGCCGACGCCCAGGTCGTTTTTGAGGAAAATAATTGCCAAGGAATTCCGTGGATCTTTAGACAAGCCTCCGGCGATGTCGCTGAATGTCGCGCCTTTGTAGGCCGCCACACGCAAGCCTGCGGAAACCAGTGATTGCTTAATCCGCAGCATGTCTCCGGCCCGTTCCCAATCGCCGCCCACACCAAGCTTATCGGCTACCTGCGGAAGGCTGACTTTTTTGCGGAAGAACCTCAACGCGAAGGCCGTGACGTTCACGCCGCAGTTGGCGGCCATCTCGTTGCCGTGAATCGCGCCATAAAGCGTAGGTATTCCCGAACCGAAACCCGCTGGCGCGGACGATGCCGTCGATGCTACCGCAGAAAATACCATGAGTAGCAAGGATGCACTCTGAAGTATACCCCTCATTTTCCACCCCCTTTCCGCGCTGGCTGCGTCGCGACTTCATTGCGCGCCGCCGCCACGGCTTCATCAATTCGCTTCATCTGCTGCCGGGGCGTTCCCCCAACGCGAATCACCTGACCGGTTGCTTCGTCGGTCACAGTTGCGCCCCGAGGGAAGCGAATTATAAAAGGTGGATGGGCCAAACTAGCGTTCTTGAACGGCACCACCTTGGCTATGGTGACCACAAGCTTATTAGCCGGTCCGGCTGCCCGCACCCGCGGCAAAAACGTTTCGGATATCACCTGCTTGGGAAAATATACGCCCGGCTCCGGATTCCAGAACCCGTTAACATGCACTACCTGGGTGGGCGTGGCCGCCCATTGCCATTTTGTAGATGCCTTGCCGTCCCTAAGAATAACTGGTTTGGCGATTCCATTCTGGTTGGGAAGGATTGGTGCGGCGACGAACGTTTCATCACGAACGATGGCGAAGCCCTTTCGGGGGTCCAGTCGAATGACGTGTTGGTCGATGTAGCCGAACGAAACTTCCATGAACTTGCGGCCACGTTTGTCTATGGCGTCCGCATAGACGACCTGTCCGCCTGGGGGCGGATGAACCAGAAGCTCCGACAGCGGTTCCATGCTGGGGTCGTGCAGTATTCGCGGAGCAAATCCCCAGATAGTGAACTGCCAGCCCGAGTCTGTGTCCAAGCTACTGGCCCAGCGGGGACGGTGTCCGCTGATTGTACCGGTGGATACTCCTGCAGGACGCGACCCAATCAGCCCGGATTTCCGCGTGTACACCGTGCCGACTCGCCCGTCGTAAGCGACCAGGAAAGACGTTTGATTGTAGGGTGCTGGTGCATTGACCGCCGTCGTCAGCAGCTTTTTTATGTTTATGAGGCACCGCCCCCCGGAGGCGTATATGGCCCCCAGCGAGCATTCCTCGGACGGTATCATGGAGTGGGCCCGCCGGTTCCATGAAATCAGCTTGGCGTGGGCGCTAATCTGTATTGCACGCAGGGCCTTTTCCTGCTTCCGTAGCCCCCTAATGACACGGCCTGCCAGTGCGGGTTGCGTACTGCTCTGGGCACCCACCCTGCGGTCAGGGCTGGCAAAGGCAGCGGCGACGACGCACATCCCGACCACGGCAAGTAATTTTTGCATAAACATTTTTTTACCTCGTAAGGACTTACGGCCGCCCGAAGCCCGCTGGCGCGGACGCGCTATCCGGCCGGGAGGCACACCAACGAAATATATATGCATCCGCGGCTGGCATAAAGCGCCACGTTGGCACCGCAGATGGCGACGGGACCGGGCACAGCGGTGCCATTTCCGGTGATGCAACGCTTAGCCTCTCAAGTACACTGGTTGTACGTGCCCACATCTACCGGCTTGCCATTTCCCAGTGCGGTATCACAGTACGATGAGTTATTCTGCGGGTTTGTTTCGCAAGTGCCTACCTCGTAGACCACGCAGGGCGACACTGGGTTCGGCGTCGAGTAACAACCGCTTCCCTTGCCCGATTGGCAGGTCGTGTTCTCCGCGTTCGAAGCAATTACACCGAGGCACGTACTTCCATCATCGTATTTGGTACAATTTGTCACGTCACCCTGGCCGTACGGGCCCGGGCTGCACGTCCCACTGCGTACGCATCCACCTGTCGCCACCCAAAGGCCGAGGCAACCCCTCATATCTGCGTTCGATGCGGGTTTCATAGCCTGTACCGGACCGGCTGATGCCATGGCCAGCATGGTGGCCGAAAACAGTCCCGCCAAAAGTAACTTGTGCATAAAGCACCTCCTAAAAAAATGAACCGCAGTCGCCGCCCCTACGCGGGGCGGCGGTCAGTTCAGCCAATTCAATTTCATTGCCGCGGCATCCCCTTTGGCTTCTGTAACCGTGCCATTCCTAAGTGATACAGCCGTCGGTGTTGTTGCAAACTGCTGGCGGCCAGTACCAAGTTCCGCACGCAGGACCGCGAAAAACGGCGCGGCTCCGCTGTCGGTGGCGGACCAATTAGCCGATTCTCCTCCGAAGACCACCGGGCTGCGAACGTATTCGACAGCACAGCAGCAAACGCCACTCGCAATCTGGGTGGGTTTATTTTCCACCGCCCAGCGGCGCGTTCGTATTTGGGAATTTCTTTCTGGCACTCGGCGCAGTCCGCATGGCAACACAGCCTAGCCCAGCGAGCCACATCGCGTTTTTCCGCTAGCGACTTGCCTTCAGCTTGCGTTACGATGCTCCCTAGCACCGGTAAGCAACGGCCAATCCAGCCCTGTGGCTCTATGCTAACCAATCGCCGTTGGACAGCGATGATCAAACCATTAACCGCTCCCACGGGCTCTGGGAACTCAACCGCTGGCGCAACAACCCGCTGCGCGACCTCAGAGGAAATTGCGGAAGCAGCCCCTCCTGCGCAACCTCCCGGGGGCGGCCGTGCCGCCTTGAAAGGGTGGATAATCGTTCCGTTCATATCTTCTTCCTGCCGTAAAAATTTTCCGGCCTCCGTTGCTACCACGGGTCGACCGGCGAGCTCCATCCGGTCGCGAGGCCCCGCGCCACGTTGCGTAGCCCCTCTCGGGCTATCAACCCATCCAGCCGCGTATCGTGCACCCGCCATTGCACCGCCTGCTCGGAAAGCAATGCGGATTTGCGACCCCACCTGATTCCGTATTCTTTCCAATCCTTCGCCCGCTGCTTTAATACACGCCTGATGTGGGCGTCCCAATTCCGGCCCGCCCCTCTGGTAAGAAAGACCGCGGCCCGGCTTACCATCACGCCCCCGATCCGCCTCAGTTGCTGAAGCGTCAGGTGCCGCTCGGCACCTTGGCCGTTGATTTCAAAAGCCGCCATTACTGTGCCGTAGCATGCCTGGAGCCAGTAGACCAGCCGGTTGGCGATCGTGCCGCGAAACCACGGACGCGAATGCACGGAGTAGCCGCGTACCGCCAAGGCACCATCTATTGCCCGTACAACCCTCATCGCCACAGGCGCGTATAGCGGCCCCGACGTTACCGCCGGGCAACTCACGTCCGGGCCGTCATTGGATTCCAGACAATGCAGGTTGATTGCCAGATCAATGCGGTGGCCGCTGTCGATCCATTTCTGGAAGTAATCGGCATATTCCGATGATTCCATCGTCGGCGGTCCGGTGAATGACTGCGCCGCATTATGGTGAATGCATAAGGCCGCACCGTCGGGGTCGAGGATCGGGATAATCTGGAACTGAAAATTTTCGCGCAGCCGCTGCGCAGTGGGTGAATCCGATACCAGGAATTGTATGGCTCCCTGCGCCGGCCAGGAGCCATCAATTTCGTCGCCGTTTTCGCGGGCGTAAACGAGTATTCCGGGCCGGCCCTGTTTCCCGGCAACTGGCCTCGGAATTTCCACCACTTGCAGCGGTCGGCCATGTAGCGATTTGCCAATGGTGACTACTCTGCAGTAACGGTTGCCTTTCAGACTGGCAAGAAAATCCTCGTTGTACGCAGGCGTATACGGGTAGCGCATCGCAATATATGCCTTATCATGCTTGAACTTTTGCACAAAACAGAGTTCGTTACCGCTGCGCCAGGTGTTGGCGATAAAGTGCCATCTCTGGCCGCCGGTATTCGGAAGCACCGCGCCGTTAAACGCCTGTGTAGTTCTGGGATCTGACGGCGGCGCTGATTCCATGGCCCGTAAGCCGCTGATGCGGCGGCAGTAGCTGTAAACCGGATTAAGCGTCTGCCAGAACTTGATGTTGACGTTGGTTAAATCAAAGCGAATGGTTTTTCCACGGACGCCCCGCACCTTGAAAAGAAACCAGAAAAGACATTTGCCGCCGTACATACGAATCTGCGAGCCGGTGAAGGTCAGGGCATAATGCGTGGGGGAGATTTCCTCTGTGCTGATCGGCACGCTGTTGCTGAAATTGGTAAGTACCTCGATGGATTTTAGATCTTTTGGGGTACCACCATTGGCCATCTGCCAGCGGTGCCGCCGCTGCTCAAGGGCCGGTTCATACCAGGGCTGGGCGAGCGCGACATATTCCGGCAACGGATTCGCCGGGTCGTTAAGCCAGGGGATTTGGGCGAATGCGATGCCGCGCGGCAGCTTTACTTTGGCCAACGCTGATTGCGGAATTGTGGCGGGAATTGCTGATATTTTTCCTGCCGTGTGAGGGGATAAGTGGGAGCGAGCCTTGGCATATTTGCTGGATGATCTGGCGGAAAATGCCACACCACGGTTGATTGGATTACTTGCGGCGTGGGCGTTGGCGGCAGACGTTGATTTAGGCGGTGCAACCGCTCCTTTGCGCTGGGAGCAAAAGTAAAGCACTCCAGCCACCAGCGCAACGGCAATGGCCGCAGCCGTAAGGCTTATAATCCATGTGTGCTTTTGATTCCGCATGTGCGCGTCCAATGAAGGCCATGACACAAAACAGGAAAACCGGCCGCATTTGCAACCAGCACCAACCAAATTGAAAAACTACCACCACGAATCGCGATACTGCGGCGAAGAACACCGCCGCCAGATCACGGACGGGATAAATGATACCCCCCCCCCTCAAAAAAAGGCAAGCGCAAAATGCAAATATTTATTTTTTCTTGTAGCCTCCCACCCAAATTATTTACCACGAAAATGCCACTAATTACCATTTACCAAACGCCGCCTAATTATGTTGGCTTTGCGACGCAATGCCGATCCGCCTCATGGAAGCGGGCGGCAGCGGGCAGAATTACATCCGCCGAAGAGGCGTACGCGGTTTTTGGCAAATGCGCGGTAGGCGATGTTTGCGAGCCTTCGCACCGGGGGCACGCGCAACAGATTGATCAATATCAAACGATCCATCCGCTGGGGCAGCGCACGCCAAATACAAATAAATGCGTCAACTGCGGTAAAGATCTGCCCGTCGGAGGTCAATACGTGCATGACATCATGGACATGTTGAGCATCCAGGCCATAGGCTGTAGCATTGAAATCCGGCGCGGCGATGTTGATGGCCTGAAGGTGCCCAAGACGATCGTTCCGGAGATGGCGTTGAATTTCGCGGTTACAGACCGGACATTGACCATCATAAAAAATGCGAAGCGGATAATATTGCGGCGAGCTATTCATACGCACTAACATTAGGCGATTCGTCCGGGCGAATCCAGAAGTAACTGGTAATTTTCGTTTTTGCGTTAAATTAAAAAACTT
>JAKAYZ010000023.1 GCA_021816165.1 Planctomycetota bacterium
ACTGGGGCGGTCGTCGGCGGTGGTGCCTTTGCCTTGGTTTGGGTGCCAGTGGCTGCGGCGGCGCTAACCGACGACGCATTGCCGGTGGTTTGGTGCGCGTGGTGCGCCAAAATAAATACAACAATCGCCACCGCCGCTCCGGCTGCGATGGCACCCACAAGTAGCGGCATGTGCAGCTTTTTTGCAGTGGTCGCGGTTGATGCAGGGCTGCCCATCGGGGTTAGACCTTCCCCAGGCATTTGCCCGGGTTCCGGTGACACGGCCCCGGCCACCGCATCCAACCCGCAAATGGGGCAGCGCGTCGAGACGGCCGCATCAAACACGTGCCCATCAATGCAGCGAAGTAAGCGTTTCGCCATGGTCTTCCATCCTTCACTTCAACGCTCTGCCAAACTCATGGCCAAAGCGATGACAAAAGCTAATTTCCGCGGCCAATATTGGCAAGTGCTGCGGCCGCCGGCTTGTTGCCAGCCGCCGCCGAATAGACCGACATTATACGTAGTTCGTGCGGCCGTGAGCAGCCCGGCAACTGGGGCATTGGCCCAACGCAGGGTGCGCCCGTGTGCCCCATTCCGTGCCTGATGGGTCAGGTGTATGCCTATTTCTACTGATTCGCTATTCCGCGCGGATGGTTCGGTGGGCGTCCCAATCAGACGCGCAGGGAGCCGCGGAATCCGCGACCAGCATAATACGACTGCGCACCATTTTGATATATGAATACACGCCCGTAGCGGTAATCACCGAAAAGAGCACCGCCAAGCTCCCTGATATCTGGCGGAGTGGCGAGCCAACTCGATGTTTTGGCATCAACCGGTCCCAGCTTCTGCAGATCGTGATATTGCTCCGGCGTAAGTAACTCAATGTCCATAGCGGTTGCCATATCCACTGCAGTGCCCGTTGGCTGATGTTCCTTGCGCGATTCCAAGCCCTGACGGTCGTAGCAGAGGCTGCGGCGGCCTTGGGGACTCTCGGAACCGCAATCGAAAAAGATGTATTCGCCCGTGCTGCAATCGAAACTGACAACATCCGGTTCGCCGCCCGTTTTTTCCATTTCATTAAGCGACCAAAGCCTCGCGGCGTTAGCTTCCAGCCGGGCCTGAACATCGTTCCACTCCATGCCCGTGTGGCGGTGCATGTGCTGTGCAAACCGAGACTTTAATATCTGAATGACTTTCAAAGGAAATGCAAATAAATCTTCATAGAAAACGTCGGTACAACATTTCATTATGCACACGGACCGCCCGATAGTCTGATAATCAAATACCGATCTGAAAGATTATGCAAAGCGGCCTGGGAGTCTGTCCAAGTATTAGTAGGGCTGCAATGTACCGGAAATGCCCCGAATGCAAGGCGTTGGGCCGACGGCGACTCTGGGATGAGTCTGAGAATGCCGCAGACGGGGCGTTTCTGGCACACCCTTCGGGCGGAGCGTCTATCGCTCGGCCTCTGCGGCGCGGCTTCCCCGGTGTATCACCCGATACGCCCTCGTCGCCGCGTCCTGATGCCCGCCAAAATCCATGCCGTCGCAGTCCCTTTTATTACCCGGACAGGCACCCGGATGGACGCATCGAACAAGCCTTTCAATTGGGCACATTAAATTGCTACGGCATATCGCCTATCCCAACGTGCAACTTGCCCAACGGGCTGCGACCATTCCACCGCCACAGTTGCAGGTTGCCTCACTAACCAAAACTCGTCGATCTTTTGGACCGAGCGGCTCAGCCGCCAAGGAACTCCCGCAAATTCTTCCCATCCGCGTGCCAGTGATCGCGTTAAATCGCCCCGCCACCGTCGCCTCCGGGAGAGTTGGTACCATCGGTGGGCAAGATGGCCATCCGTACCATTAACACGAGGCCGTTGCCTCCGCACAGAATAATCGGCTGGTCGAACTCAAATTCATCGCGATCATGACGGCGGCACAACCGGGTAGATGGGGTATTCCTGCGGGTTTATTGGCCGAATGCCGTTTCAACTCTATAATCGTGTGCTGGGTCGCTGGCAGCGGTCTTTTGAATAGAGGAGTTTTCTGCCTTATGGCTGGAATGACAATCACCGAGAAGATAATGGCCAAGCACTCCGGGCGGGCTTCGGTTTCGCCGGTGGAAAATGTGTGGGTTAATGTTGATGTGCTGATGACCCACGATATCTGTGGACCCGGGACCATTGGCATCTTCAAAGAAAAATTCGGTCCGCATGCCAAAGTCTGGGACAAGAACCGTGTGGTGATTATCCCCGATCATTACATATTCACTGCCGATGACAAATGTCACCGTAATGTTCAGATTCTACGGGATTTTGTCCGTGAGCAGGGCTTAATCTACTACTATGACCCGGAATTTGTGAAAAATGAGCCGGGCATGCCCAACCCCTACATCGATCCGGCGCGCACCAGCTACAAGGGTGTGTGCCATAAAGCGCTGCCGGAAGAGGGACATGTTCGGCCCGGTGAAATTCTCCTCGGTACCGACAGCCACACGTGCACGGCGGGGGCGTTTGGCCAGTTTGCCACGGGGGTGGGCAACACCGATGCCGCCTTTACACTCGGTACGGGCAAAACGTGGCTTAAAGTGCCGCCCACGATGAAGTTTGTATTCCACGGCCAGATACCACCCTATCTGACCGCCAAAGATTTAATATTGGCGGTGATTGGTGATATTTCCGTATCGGGTGCCACCTACAAAACCATGTATTTCGCCGGCGAGGGAATCAGTTCTCTCACGCTGGAAGACCGCATGACGCTGACCAATATGGCTATTGAGGCCGGCGGCAAAAACGGCGTCTGCGATGTGGACGACAAAACCCTTCGCTACGTAAGAGCGCGAAGCCGCACCCATGATTACGATGTATTTCGTGATGATCCCGATGCGCAATTCTGCTACGAGCAGGAATGGGATCTGGCCACCATGGAACCGCTGGTAGCCAAGCCGCACTCGCCGGATAACAAGGATACCGCCCACAATTGCCGCGATGTGAAGATTGATCAGGCGTATGTGGGCAGTTGCACGGGCGGCAAGATAACGGACATGATATTTGCTGCATCGATTCTCAACGGCCAGCAGGTGAAGGTGCCTACCTTCGTTGTCCCGGGGTCAACGGAAGTGCATCGCGACATGAAGCAGTTGAACATCCACGGCCGTCCCCGGGCCGCGAATGAAAAAAGTATTGAACAAATACTTATTGAGGCCGGATGCAAAGTCGGTCCCAGTGGTTGCAGCGCCTGCCTGGGTGGGCCGCCCGACACGTTCGGACGCCTGCAGAAAACGGAAGTTTGCATCAGTACCACCAACCGAAATTTTCCCGGGCGCATGGGGTCGGCCCAGGCGTCGGTGTTTCTGGCCAGCCCGCTTACCGTGGCGGCCAGCGCGCTGACGGGCCACATTACCGATCCGCGTGAATATGTCAGTTCGGCCATCGAAACGGGGTTGGCCGGCGTGGCCTGACATGCATAACTGAAGCGCAGTACCGGAATACAAGCCGGTGCGGGCCTTTTGCAAGGTGAGCGGATCGCAAATGGTAATTAAAACCTCACATACCTTACCGGTGCTGGATGAATTGCAAAAGCCGGACTACATGGCACCGGGACGCAAGCCACCTTGGCTTAAGGTAAAATTGCCGGCTGGCCCGGGCTACAGTCAACTGCGCACGTTAATTGATAAGCACAAGCTCCATACGGTGTGTGAATCGGCCAAGTGCCCCAACATGGGCGAATGCTGGGGACGCGGAACCGCCACCATTATGATTCTGGGCGACGTATGCACCCGCAGTTGCGGTTTTTGCCATATCAAGACCGGTAGACCGCCCGTGCTGGATCTGGACGAGCCGCGGCGCGTAGCGGAGGCGGCCGCCATTATGCGCCTGCGGCACATCGTGCTCACATCCGTCAATCGGGATGAGTTGCCCGACGGTGGGGCCGGCGTGTGGGCAAGAACCATCCGCGCGATACGACGTGCAACGCCTGAAACCACCATCGAGGTGCTGATACCCGATTTCTGCGGCCATTGGAATGATTTGCAAACGGTGCTCGACGCCCGACCGGATATCTTAAATCACAATGTGGAGACGGTGCCAAGCCAATATTATCGCGTTCGCCCTCAAGCCAAATTTCACCGATCCGTCGAGCTACTGGCACGGGCGAAGGCAGCGGGATTTGTCACCAAAACGGGCATGATGCTGGGCATCGGCGAAACGGATGCTGAATTAATTGATACGATGCGTGAATTGCGTAAAGCCAATGTGGATATCCTCACTCTGGGGCAATATCTTCAGCCTACGCGCGATCATCTGCCCATCGACCGGTGGGTTCCGCCGGAGCAATTTTCCCATTTAAAAAAACTGGGCTTGGAGATGGGTTTCGGGGTGGTGGAATCGGGGGCGCTGGTGCGTTCAAGTTACCACGCCGACGAGCAGGCCAGGCTCCAACTGGACCCCGCCTAACCGGCTGGCAATCTGCATGCGTTCTAACGCCCCAATGGGGCCGGGCGCTTGCCCGCAAGTGCCGCTGGTTGCCTTGCGGCATCGTTTGAAGTTACGTCTTAAAATGACACAGCCCCATCTGAATACATCACCACGCCTTCCGGCCGTGAATCGGATATGCTAAAAGACTATAGATGGCGGCCAATTGCGATGCCTTGATTGGCGTCGATTTACCGGGAGACGAATACGAATGCTGCGCTTGACCATTCGGCGCAAACTTGTTGGAACACTGGTCATCACAGGTTTTCTTCCCATGCTGATCCTGTTGGTGTCGGTGTTGTCGTACGGGACCCATTCACGATTGGAAACCGTATCGGCCGAATTTAACGAGCTTGCTTTGGCCAGTTCCCAAGGCGTATCGGATCGCATAGATTCAGAAGCCAGACGCCTCTCATTGCTGGCGCGCCTGCCCGGGACGGTGAAGATTTTTGAATCATCACTGAAACATAAATCCATAAAGATTGGCGGCAACCTCGCGGCCGCTCGATCACCGGGCAAACATGCAGCCCACAAAGGCGGCCCGCTGTTACTCAATGACGCCTTGTCTCATTGGATGCGGATTATCAGTGCCGACAATCCGCAGCGTTTTCATTTTCTGGCCGCCAATGCAGCGGGCGTTATCATTGCCGCCGACATTAAACCGGCCGAAAAATTGGTACAAAAACATAAGTGGTTCAAGGATGCAACAGCCGGGGCGGCCGGGCAGGTGCTTGTTAAGGCCATTTCAAATGATGTGCATACTCACCAGCCGGCGGTCATTTTGGTCGTGCCGGTGGAGCAGCCCAAAACAGGTGCCATGCTGGGTGTTATTAAAGAGACGATTGGCATTCACACCATCGAGCGGCAATTGGCGCGGGGTATGGGTGCCACTGAATCGTCGGTGGCAATTTTTGACACCCGGCTCGGCCGAACGATCTTCAGCATCGGGTCGGTCAAAAATACCGACAAAGCGGCGCAAATTTTCATTCGGGGCAATTCGGGTAAGCGCAATTGGCTTAGCCTGTTGGTTCATGGTTTGGTGGTGGGTGCCGCGCCGGTAGAGTTTCATACGCTGACCCAGATATCCGGCGTGCCGTTGCTGGTGCCGCATTGGTATGTGCTTGTTTCAGAACCCGCTATTACTGTGCTGTCACCTATTTTTAGTCAGGCACGCCTTGCAGCGCTGCTTGGCCTGCTGATGATTTTGCTGCTCTTCGGTATCGGTTTTTGGATCAGCCAACGCGAAATTGTCACACCCCTCAAACGTCTGCGGGTGGCGGCGGCGGCGGTGACACGCGGCGAGTTGAATGTTCGCCTGCTTGGAGATTCACCGGAAACGTCTGGGTTCAGGCATGACGAATTGGGCGAATTGGCTCATGATTTCGATGCGATGACCAAATCACTCCAGGCCACCCGGCACGCGCTTGAACGCCGTGAAGCGGCCAAATCTCGCTTCATTACCATTGCCGCCCATGAACTGCGAACGCCAATCGGTGCCCTTTTGGGGCATTTAGAGCTTATCAAATCACGGCTGGTGGAAACACCTTTGGATGCCGATGTCAAAACCCGCCTCGAGCACAGTTTGCTGGTGGCCATTTCCAACGCCACACGGCTGGAGAACATAGTCAATGAACTTCTTAAACTGGTAAAGGAAGACCGTATCGCCCAGACACTGCGTTGGCAAAAGGTGAATATGGTGGAACTGGTCAAAAGCGTTTGTGCGGAGCACACCGACTTTTTTCATGAGCGTCACCTCACACTCGATATGCGGTTGGCCGACAACATTGGTCCCATTGACGGCGATCCGGACAAACTGCGGGATGCCCTGGTGAATGTGTTGATCAATGCCATTCGCTTTTCGCCGGAAGGTGGCACCGTCAGGCTTGCCATGCGAAAAATCGTCGGCGGAATGTTGGAACTGGATGTGGAAGACTCGGGCCCCGGTGTATCGCAGGATGCCATGGGGGGCCTATTTGAGCCTTTCCAACCTGGCGATGATGTGGCCCATCACTCCACGGCTGCTAATGATCAATCGGGTTTTGGCCTGGGGTTGGGATTAGCCATTGTTCGACGCTTTATTGATATGCATGGGGGGCGGGTATACATACAAAAATTGCCGGTTGGCACACGTGTGCGATTTATTTTACCTATTGAACGCTTTGAACCGCTACCGAGCATCAGCGAACTTATGGCCTCGGATGGTATTTAATTAACTTCATTATTGGCGCAGTAAATGTTGATGGGGCTTGGCGAGGCATAGATGAGTTTGCTCAATCCATGGTGGCTGCTGGTACCCGCGTCGGCATTAATGCTGATGGCTATCATCCTGTTTTGGCAAATGCTTTACCAGCGGCCGGTTCCTTTCACTGCCATGCATTGGCTGCACCCCGCAACTCGTCGGAAATGGGCACCCATCCGCCGGCCACCCTTGTGGATGCTTCTGACGGCCGGTGCCGTGATGGTAAGCGCCTTGGGCACATTGCATATTAGCGTGGAACCGGCGAAAAAAACGCAAACTCCAATCAGCATTCAGGTCGCCATCCGCTATGTGGGTGGACACGAATACGGCTTTATCAGAACGATGAGTCAGTCCGCGCTACCTGAAATCAGCGTTATTGGCCCGGGTAAGTCCGTCAGACTCGCGCCGTCGCAATTGCTTCACGGCGTGGTGTTTCCGCTTTCACCAGCAAGGCACCCGTCACATATTGGTCTGGAGTCCAATGGAAAAATAATATGGCAAAAACCCATCCCACCCTGGGCTTTGCATCACACGCTTGGCGTGGTTTTAGGAAAGGACATCCCACCGGTGGTAACGCGGGCCTTGCGGGCGATTTCCTGGGTGAAAATTGAAGGCACAGCCAAACCCACATCACTTTTCATTGGTCATCGAATGCATCGGCGATTCCCGGGCAGTGAGCTGATATTGGCCAACCGCACATCAGAAGTACCCATCAAGCCTGCAAAACCCATTGTGATGGCGAGTCAGGTTGCGCTTCTGAAATTTGTTCAATTTCGGCACGTGTTGGTACATCGCTTGAAATTGCTGCGCCCAGCCCCGGGCTGGCAAACCCTCGTGCAGGTCAACCGGCGGCCCTGGCTTATCCAGCGGCATCGCCTGGGCGCATATGATTGGGTTGCAGGTTCGAGTTTTTTCGATGACAGCACCAACTGGCCAAAATTTGCTTCTTTTGTCATTTTCATGACCAACGCGCTCCATCTTGCCAACCGCGTACCACCCACCACCTCCCTATGGATGGCGAGCGGAGTCGTAATGGCCGAAAGCCCGGACGAAAAATCGCGTCTGGAGATATCGTGGACGCTGGCACTACTTGCCGCAGCTATGGCGGTTGGAGCACTTTGGAACTTGCAATCGCACCGAATTCAGCCCGCCCATCCGGCCGATTGATATCAATTTGCCGATGGCAGACTCTAAGACATTTCACGCGGTGTAAGTGCGACCGGTACGGTTTCGTCCACCCGCATGTTGTCAATCAGGCGGGTCGTACCGAGCTTGGCCGCAATCAGGATGACATCCTGAAGTCCGATGGCACCCTCCACAGCGATCAGCGTGTGCCGGTTACAAATCGCGGCATAGCGTGTCACTAATCCGGCAGCGTCAACGCGCTGGCGAATTTCTTGACCGAGCTGGGCGGCGTCGCGGTCCCCGCGACGGGCCTCATTGACTGCCCAGCACAAGGTGCGGTAGATGGCCGGGGCACGCTGCCGTTCTTCGGCTGACAGATAGCGGTTACGACTGCTCATGGCTAGTCCATCCGGTTCGCGTCGGGTGGGTGCGACTATTAATTCCACCGGAAAATTTAACTGCTCCATCATTTGCGCCAGAATGACGTACTGCTGAAAATCCTTCTGCCCCAGTATCATGTGCGTGGGCAGGATTATATTCAATAATTTTGCCACCACCGTGCAGACACCCTGAAAATGGCCCGGCCGATCGGCACCCTCCCACCATTCCCCTATTTTTCCCGGCATCACGAGCATGTCGGACTTTCCAGCGGGATACATGGTCGCCGCTGCGGGTGCAAATAATACATCGGCACCGTGGGCTGTGAGTAATTCCTCATCCGCCGGCAAGGTGCGCGGATAGCGCGAAAAGTCTTCGCCCGCCCCAAACTGCAGTGGATTGACAAAAATGGATGCAACAACCGACCCGCGATGGCCCGCTTGTTGCCGGGCCTGTGCCACCAAGCTGGCATGCCCCTCGTGCAGGGCACCCATCGTGGGTACAAACACAACCGGGCTACCAAC
Organism: Planctomycetota bacterium; assembly: GCA_021816165.1. The sequence goes on from JAKAYZ010000023.1 coordinate 8,719, forward strand.
GCTATCGCGCCACCGGCGGTATTTAGCTATGTCGTGGAAGGTTTGCATATGGGAGACTCCTCCTGCGGATATATCCATGGGTCGTCATTCTTCAACTTACGCAACAACTCCGCCACGGTTAACCCCGCCATTGGATGAATCCAATCCGGCGCAATGCTGTTCAACGGCTCAAGGACAAAAGCCCGTATCGCAAGCCGCGGATGCGGTACACGCATCGACGGAGTATTAATAACCAGATTGCCGTAAAACAGCAGGTCCAGGTCGATGATACGGGGGCCATAGCGCTCGTCACGCCTGCGTATACGGCCCTGCCTGGTTTCAATTTCCAGCAGCATGGATAAAAGTTCTTCAGGTGACAGCGTGGTAAGCACATGGGCTACCGAATTAAGGAAATCAGCCTGTTGCGCCGGGCCCCCAACCGGGGCGTACCAGTGCGGCATGGCATGGGCAACCAAGTTTGTCTGCGGAAGGTTTTTTAATGCTTCGATGGCAGCCGCCATCTGCCGGGGAGGATCGCAAAGGTTCGACCCCAATGCAATGAACGCGTCGCAGGGTGTCACGTCGCAGCCTCCGTCTTTTCGGCCGGGCGACATATCGCGCGACCCGGCGGAAAGCGGCTCGCGTTGAGAATGGTCAGCGCCATTAATACCGTCGCCCAAAGCGATACACCGATGGTCAGCATCCATCGGTGGCCATTATGACCGAATATCTTGCCGACATCCGTTGTCAGAAACATCAGCACCGCACCCGCGATAAGCACAATAAACGCCAGTTGACGGTTCTTAAGCGGTTGAAGATTGTCGCAGAGAATCATCCCCATGGCAAAAAGCGTCATCGCCAGTGATACATAGTGGGGCACCCATGTTCGCGGTGAGGCCCATAGCATGTACGCGGCCACGGCACCAATCTCAAGCAGATATCGCTTCTGCCCCAACGGTTTGAGCTTGGGCCGCGCCCACCACAGGCCGATGATGCCGATGATGACTAAAATCAGACGGATCAAATCGTCGCTGGCATTTCTATGCAGATTCAGAATGTTAACGTAATGCGCCTTTTTAAGGCCGTGGGGGTGCGAATAGAAGGCCGGCACATGGCGTAAAAGGCGTGAAAGAAAACTCGGCACCGATTGGCCCACATAGTATTCCACGCGGCCATGAGTCACATAAGGAACAATCATAATTTGAAACCATTCCCGGAACCATGCCCAATTTTGGCCCCATCCGAAAAAAAGCGTGGGAATGACAAAAAGCCCCAGCACCAGACCGACACCGATTCCACCGGCAACCTTCCATTGCCGCTTCCACAAAAAATAAATCAGAAAAATAATTGGCGTCACCTTCACACAGACCGCCAACCCCACCAACGTACCGCCCAGCCATCGAGCCCAGCTTTTATCGATCATCCCGAGCGCTAGCCCGACGGCCAGCGGCGTAAGCATCAGAAGATTAGTCTGGCCCTCCTGCATATCGCCCAGCACCGGTGGCAGCCAGACCAGCAATATCAGCGTGAGACCAACCATATCAAGGTCAACACCGGCCCGTTTTACAGCCTTGAAAAGTGCGAAAAATATGATGCAGCAGAATATCAGTTTGCAGCAAACCCACGCGAATTGGGCATTGGCCGGCGAGAGCCACGTAAATGGTGCAAAAACCACCAATGTCACCGGCGGGGTAGGAAATGAATCACTGGTATATGGGATGTGCCGGTGCAAAAATTGCGGCACCATGGTCATCCAGCGATCAAAATCGTTGACCTGCTGGGTGCTATGCGTCTGCTCTTTGTGGACGATGCGCATTCGCGCCTGCCACGCCGCCGACAGCG
>JAKAYZ010000024.1 GCA_021816165.1 Planctomycetota bacterium
CCAGCGTGGGATTTTCCTCCGCAATGATCCTTTTCATCCGGTCCGAGCCAATCAGGTCGCTGTCCATAAGATGCAGCACAATCTGCCGGATGCTCCAGGTTCCGGGAACCGGCAACGCGTCGAGATCGGCGGCGGACAGGCCGCGAATGGCTGCCTGCAACGCGGTTCCTCCCCGGGCATATTCGTCTACTTCAGTTTTATGGGAGTGATTCATCTTTTTTTCAGTAGCCATGGCCGCCTCCTTTCCACCTGTTGCATTATATCCCGGATAAATGATGAAATGAAAATTTATTGCAGCAAAGCATCGACGAAGCTGGGCCGCCGGCGGTGCCCGGCCCGATGCGGCGTGCCTGGCCGGGCCGTTGAACGCAAGGCTGTCCGGCGTTAAGCACCGCCGGATTTGCGACTTAAGACCACCAGGACAACGCCCACCGCTATGGCCGCGACCGCGGCTATCGGCGCGGCAAGAAGGTGGTGATGCACGGTAACATCCATGTGCACGGAACCAATACGAATAATCGGCTTACGGCTTTTCCATGTGATTCCCTTAAAAATAAGGGCGACAATTCCCCCCGCTATCAGTGCAATGCCGATAGTCAATTTCCAATTCATGTTGCGGTCCTCTTATGTTATCGCGCCGTAATCATAGCGGCGGCGCGCGATGTTCTTCCTTCCGGCGCGCGATCAATCAGCCGGTTAATCCAGCGGTATGGCCGGACGGTTGCGGCCGGCGGTCCAGGCATACGAATTCCAGATCATCCGCAGTCCGTGAGTCCACCGTAACCCAGTCGGCGGGATCCCATTGGGGAAACCATGTATCACCGGCCGGTTCCCGGGGCAAATGGACAAATGTAAGATACATGCGGTGCGCCAGGGGAAACGCAAGGGCATAAATTTGGGCGCCCCCGACGATAAACAACTCCGATTCGTCGGCCGCGGCGGCAAGTTCCAAGCCCTGTTCCAGCGTGGCCGCCAGGTACAGGTCGGCCGGAGGTCCGGGCAATCCATGCCGGGTCAGCACGATGTTGCGGCGGTTGGGCAGCGGCCGGCCGACGGATTCATACGTCTTGCGGCCCATCAGCACGGTGTGGCCCGTCGTCAGCCGGCGGAAATGGCGCAAATCTTCGGGTTTGTGCCAGGGCAGCCGGCCGGCATTGCCGATCAGGCGGGCGGGTGTCATGGCTGCAATCAGGCTGATACGCACGGGAAATATCTCCGTAGATTATTGAATTCCACGGCAATGCCGCTGGAGGCATTACACCGCCACCTTGAAGCCGATGGGCGGATGCGGGTCGTAGCCTTCCACGCTGAAATCTTCAAATTTCAGATCATCAAACGGCTTGCGGGCAATATGCAGTTTCGGCAGCGGTCGGGGCGGGCGCGTCAATTGCTCTTTTAATCCGGCAAGATGGTCGTAAGGGGCCATGGGAGTGCCGGGGTCGGCAACATATATGTGGGCATCCACGATGGTGTGGCCGAACCAACCGAGTTTGAGCCCGCATTCCTGGGCGATCATTTGCGTGAGCGTTGCGTAGCAGGCCAGGTTAAACGGAATGCCCAGCGCAATATCTCCGGATCGCTGGGAAAGATGGCAGTTGAGCCGTCCATCCAGCACCTGAAACACAAAGCTGTAATGGCATGGCGGAAGGCGGCTGGTTTCCGCATTTCCCGGCTCCCACGCGCTGACCACCAGCCGCCGGCTATTCGGGTTGCGCTTGATTTCATTGATAACGTAGCGGATCTGGTCAATTTCCTGAACTTCCGCCTGGCGAATGCCGGTTTCATGGACCGGAGCGTGGCTTTTCTGAACCGGATGGGGAAACCGCCGCCAATATCTTCCATAGGCGGTCTCAAGTTCGCCGCGTTCATCCGCCCAGGCATCCCATATTTTCGTATGTTGCCGCAGGTTGCGGATATGTTCCTCTCCGGAAAGATACCACAGCAATTCACGCAAAACGGCCGGATAGTTCACTTTTTTCGTGGTCAGGAGCGGAAAGCCATCCGCCAGATTTACCCGGTAAAAAGCGCCAAAATAGGAAATGGTGTCCACCCCGGTGCGACTGGGCTTGCGTACGCCGTTATCCATGACGAGCTTAATCAAATCAAGATATTCACGCATAATTGAAACCTGTCAGATAAAGGCCTTATGGCGGGCGGTTTGGCCCGTGCATCGGTCATGGGGCCTGTGGTGGATGGATATCTGCCTTTCGTATCGCAAGGTAGTGTACGGGTAAAACGGCCGCCGGCACGCGAATGGGCCGAACCGGATTTGCTGTTCGCCTGCGGCCGGTCGCCTGCGCATCATTTGACGGGCGTCTCCAGGGCTTTTTCACGATCGGCAATAGCCGCATAAAATTCCGCGGCCGTCTGACATTTCAGCAGTGTATTGCGAAACCCTTCAATGGTCATCAACCGGCTGACGCCGGCCAGACATTGGATGTGGGCGGCCGTCTGTTCGGGCGGGCTTACGAGCAGGACAATAATAGAGACGGGCTGGTCATCAATGGAATTAAAATTGATGGGTGGATTTACCCTGCCCATGGCCACCAGCAGCTTTTTCACGCCTGCACATTTGCTGTGCGGGATGGCCAGTCCATGACCCACACCGGTGGTACGGGTGGACTCGCGTTCCAGCACGCTGGCCAGAAGCAATTCGGGGTCTTTAACATCGGGGGATTTGGCGAGCAAATCGACCAATTCCTTGATCGCGGCTTTTTTTTCCGTCGCCATCATGGGCACCAGCACATCCTTGGGCTGCAGAATATCTGTTATACGCATGAACAACGCCTTGCCGTTAAACCAATACAACGGACAGGTACTCTAAACGCCATCCCGGCCGGGTTCAAGCATGCGGGCCTGAAATCTGTGCGCAAAGAAGCAATAATTTGCGAATGGCGGTATTGTACCTTATAGAAGACCTGCGGCTTGCTGCGGCTGTAAAAGCGGCTTTGCCGGCTATGAATGTCCGCTCAACCGTTCGGCTGCGGATCTAAGCGGTTGAAGCCAACGGAGTTTATCGAATGTCGAATTTTATAGGGAGTTTTTCCGACCCTGATCAGGTTGTTCCACCTGCACCCGGCACGGATCCGGGGACCATTCCCTTGGCGGACGAACAGCCGCCGAAACCTGCCGCCACAACGGCAACGAATCATGATGCAAATCAGCCGGCGGCAAGTGCTCCGGCGGTGCGGCCGATACTGGCGGCCGCCGGCGGCCGGGCGAGCGCCTCGGACGTGGAAGCGGTGGAGCAGTTTGCCATGGCGTATCGCATGACCTGCGAACAGCTGGGAAAAGTGATCGTCGGTCAGCAGGAAGTTATTGAGCAGGTTCTTACGGCAATGTTCTGCCAGGGGCATGTGCTGCTGGTGGGCGTGCCGGGGCTGGCCAAAACGTTGCTGGTAAAGACCATCAGCGACGTGCTGGAACTGGAATTTAAGCGGGTGCAGTTTACGCCGGATTTGATGCCGTCGGACATCACCGGAACGGATGTGCTGGAGGAAGACCGCACCACCGGCAGGCGGCAGTTCCGATTCGTGCGCGGTCCTCTGTTTGCGAACATTGTGCTGGCGGACGAAATTAACCGCACACCGCCGAAAACGCAGGCGGCGCTGCTGGAAGCGATGCAGGAGCACCGCGTAACCACGGGCGACAATACGTATGCCCTGCCCGAGCCGTTTTTTGTACTGGCCACGCAGAACCCCATTGAACAGGAGGGTACTTACCCGCTGCCGGAAGCGCAGTTGGACCGCTTCATGTTTATGACACTCGTCACTTACCCCGATCCGGCGCAGGAAATTCTGATCATGAAGCAGGCGACCGCCCCGGTGCGGGCGGCGCTTTCCCGGATGCTGGACGGGCCGATGATCATGGAACTTCAGCAGATTGTACGGCGGGTGCCGGTGGGGGATCACGTGTATGCATTTGCCCGGGACCTTGTGCGGGCCACGCGTCCGCGGGAAAAGGACGCGCCGGCGTGGCTGGCCGACCTGGTGCAGTGGGGCGCCGGGCCGCGCGCCAGCATTTACCTGATTCTGGCGGGCAAGGCGCGGGCGATTCTGCACGGGCGAATGCACGTGACCACGGATGATATTGTGCAAGTGGCCCATCCGGTTCTGCGGCACCGCATCTTGACTACTTTTAACGCCGAAGCCAACGGCATGACCAGCGACGGCATCATTGACCGGTTGATTAAGGAAGTGTTGCGGAATGCAACCGCCGCCTGACAACGCCGGTCTATTCGGCATATCCGTGTGCGGCAGGCTGCCGCGTGACGTGCGGTGGTCGGCGGTGCGGGGCATGGCGATCACTTGAAAGGCTGCTTGGGAGCATGCGTGTCTGGATCGGAAATATTTGAAAAAGCCGCGGCGCATCGACCCGAAGGTGCGACCGCCGGTCTGCTGTCACCGGAGGCGCTGGCCAAGATAAGCAAACTGGACCTGCTGGCGCATCAAGTCATGGATGGTTACGTGCAGGGCCTGCACCGTTCGCAGCACCTGGGTTTTGCCGTGGATTTCGCCCAGCACCGGCAGTACGTGCCCGGCGATGACATCAAGCGGATTGACTGGCGGCTGTATGCCAAAGCCGACCGCTATTACATCAAGCAATACGAGGTGACCACGAACCTCCGGGCGCACATTGTGCTGGATTGCAGCGCATCAATGCGTTTTGCGGGCCGGGGGGATCCCCTGTCCAAGTTCCGCTATGCGCAGTTTGTGGCCGCGGCGCTGGGCTACCTGATTCTGCATCAGCAGGATTCGGTGGGATTGGTGACGGTGGACAACCAGGTGCGTGACTTTGTGCCGCCGCGCTCCACGCCGTCTCATCTGATCCATCTTGTGCAGACATTGGAAAAAACCGTCTGCACCCGGGAATCCGCCCTGTCCGGGCTGCTGCACAACATTGCCGAGGAACTGGGCCACCGCGGCATGGTAATTCTGATCAGCGATTTGATTGAAAAGACCGACGACCTGATCCGGGCGCTGCATCATTTCCGCCACCGGCGTCATGAAGTCATTCTTTTGCACGTCATGGCCCAGGACGAATTGACCTTTCCCTTCCGCAACTGGACCCTGTTTAAAAACCTGGAATCCGAGCGGCACCGGCTGCGGCTGGACCCGGCCCTGATACGCCGGCAGTATCTTGATGCGCTGGGCACGCATCTGGCCGCGATACGGGCGGCGGCCGGCGGCATGCGCATCAGCCATGTGCTGCTTAACACCGCGGATCCGTTTGACGACGCCCTGACGCTGTACCTTGCCCGGCGAATGCAGCGCCGAGGATTGTAAATGACGAATGTTGGCACGATGCCGCCAAGGCGGATCAGACCCGAACTGGAAGAAAATCAACCGCATGTTTGAAATTCCACTGCTGTTAAGCGGCCTGCTGCTGGCGGGCATTCCGGTGGTCATTCATATGATGCACCGCAGCCGCACCACGCCTGTGGAATGGGGTGCGATGATGTTTCTGCAGGCCACTGAAGTGATCCAGAAAAAGCGCCGCGATATCGAGCATTGGCTGTTGCTGTTGCTGCGCATGGCGCTGCTGGCCTTGCTGGCGCTTTTACTGGCCAAGCCGCTGCTGCCGGTGGGGCGGTTTAACCCGCTGTCCGGAAATGCCGCCAGCGATGTGGTGGTGGTGCTGGATCACGGTGTTTCATCCGGCTACATGGACGGCCGGCGCACCTTGTTTCAGCACGGTGTTGATGTTGTGCGCCGGATTGCCGCCGGTCTTCGCCCGTCGGATACCCTGTCCGTGGTGCTGGCGCAGCGCCGGCCGGTTTCGCTGACCCGCCGACCGGTATCGGCGGCCGATCGCGGGGCGATTGAACAAAGGATTCTTCAACCGTTGCGGCTGTTGCCGCCGGGCCTTACCGGCTCATCCATTCCCAAGGCCATTGCTTATGCGCGTCGTTTTTCGCGGCGCGGCGTGAATTATCAGAAGATCATTTTTGTGGTTTCCGGCGAGCAGCGCGTTTCCTGGCAGGTGGGTCATCCGTCGCTCTGGAAGGCCACGCTGGAAAACGGCCGCCGAACCGCGGGCCGCTACCGCGTATTCAATCTGCCTACGCATCTGACCCGTGCACAGTCGGATATTGCCGTCGGGGCGCTGCATATCCAGCCGTCGCTGCCGGGCGCCGGTTATCCGGCCCAGATTTATTTTTCCGTTTCCAATTCCGGTCCGCTGTCCCTTTCCACCATACCCCTGGTGCTCAGCGTGGATGGCGCCCCGGTGGATCACCAGACATTGCCCGAACTTTCCGCCGGCCAGACGTTGACGGTTGTTTTCAAGCATCGGTTTCGTCATGCCGGATCCCACTGGATCAAAGTAAGCACGCCGCTGCACGACGGCCTCGCCGCGGACAATCGTTCGTTGGCGGCGGTGCGGGTGTGGAACAAAATTCATGTGCTCCTGGTGGACAGCCAGTTGTCCTCGGTCGGCAATTTCCGATCCAGCCGGTTTCTCCGGGCGGCGCTGGATCCGTTCAACGTGCATTCCACAAACCAGGCTCTGGCCGCGGTGCACGTGGTAAGCATTCAGAAGGCGGCCGGTGAAAAATTGAGCCGATTCGATGCGGTGATCGTTAATGATGCATCCCTGCTGCCGCCCGCATTTTTGAGACATTTATACGATTTTGCGCACCGCGGCGGCGGCGTCTGGTTTATCCTGGGGCGGCGGACGGATCCGGCCCTGATCAACGGCTCCCTGCCCGCGGGCGGTTTTGCCCTGGGCAAATTGCTGGGGCAGGTGCATGTAACGCACCCTCCGGCTTTGCTGATCGCCGATCCGCGCAGCAACCTGGTGCGTCCGCTGGCGGAATTGAGCCGCAATGGAATAGTGGGCGTGGCGATGACCCGCTGGTGGAAGTTCCAGGTGAAAGATCCCGTGGCCAAGGTGATTCTGGCGGTTGATCAGGGGGATCCGTTGATGATATCCCGGCCGGTGGGATCCCTGGGCGGGCGGGTGGTTCTATCCGCGTTTCCGGTGGACGGTCACTGGAATGACTGGCCCACGCGTGCGGGCAGCTTTGTGCCGTTAATCAACCAGGTGGTGGATTCCCTGGCTTTGGGCAAGCGTCGTTTAATAGACCGGCATTATCTGAATTCCGGTGATACGTTGATCTGGACCGGGCCGGCGAAGCCGGCGGTGACGGGGGCATGGGTGGCGACTCCGGATGGCTCCGTCAAAATTGTGCAGCCGCAGCTTACCGCATCGGAGCGCTATCTGATCGCCTGGAATCACACGGATTCCCCCGGGCTTTACACGCTTCACCTCAAACCGCGGGCGGTTCATCCGCGCGTTTACTATGCCGTGGGGCTTAACGCTTCCGAACTTTCCGCCAAGCCGATGAGCACGGCGCAAAAAACTTGGCTTCTGCACAATCATTATCTGCAGGCGGATATTTCCGCGGCGGGAATCGGCGGGGCCCTGGGTTCGGTGAAGCGCGGCACGCCGTTGTGGCCGCTGCTGGCGCTGCTGGTTCTGCTGATGCTGGTGGCCGAAGTGTTCTGGTGCCGCCGTATGGCGCGGCGCGCCGCCGGTACGGACGTTTCAAACGCCGGCCTGCCCGGCCGCATACTCCACCCGGCGTTGGAGCCCCGGTGATTTAATGAATGCCTGGATAATTTAACACGGATTTGTATGACATCGCACCACAATTCCCAATCAACCGCCTGGCATATCACGGCGCATCCGGCTTTCCCGGCTTGGCTGCTGATTATCCTGATTGTCGCGGCACTGGTGCTGATTGTGTATTTATACCGCGCCCAGCGCTGCGTCGTGCCCCCACGGATTGTCGCGCTGCTAACCGGAATCCGATTGGCGGAACTGGCGCTGCTGGGATTGCTGTTGTTCGCACCGGCCATAAGTTGGACGCGGGTGGACCGTTCCGCGGGTACCCTGTGGCTTGTGCTGGACCACAGTCAATCAATGGCGTTCAAGGACGCCCAGGCTCTGCCTGCCGAACGACTGGAGTGGGCCTGCCGCCTGGGCTATATCCCGCCGCATCTATATCCGGATAAATTGGATGGAATCGCCCAGCGGCTGGCGCTGCAGGATCAACAACTGATGCGGCTGGCGCAAAATTACCGGCAGTTGGACCTCGCTTTTTCCAAAACCAGCCGCGGGAGACTGCTTAACCGTATCTCCGGCGCCATGCGCCGCTGGAATTCCGGCCTTGCCGCGGAAATTGCCGATCTGGGTGGACAGGCGGCGGAAGGGGGGATTCGCAATGACTTGGGCCGGATTCACGACATGATGGACCGCGGCCGGGCGGGCCTTTCCCACCCTGTCGCCGGGAAAGCCGCGCAGGCTCCGCCATTTAACGCCATGCTGGCGGACATGTCTGCCGCCATGAAAAATATTGACGGGCTGGCCCGCCAGGCTGACATGAATTTTCTTAATACCCACGGGCGCGATCCGGTGGTATCCGCGGCCCTCAACCGCATTGCCGCCATGTCGCGCGGGCAATTGGCGGAAGCGATTCTCACGCGCAAAGGGGGAAATTCCAAAAATTTTTATTCCATACTTTCCAGTCGTCCCACACGCATGATCAGTTTCGCCGGCAGGGCCTTCAGTCATGCCGGACCGCGGGTCGGGTCTGTCCGGGCGGTACTTTCCGAGTTGCTTACACCCACGGGAAAATCGACCAATATCAGTGCGGCATTGGCCAAGCTGACGCAGCATTTAAGCCCGGATTCCCATGCCAGCGTGGTGCTTGTGTCCGACGGCCGCGGCAACACGGGTCCGGATCCGGTGGAACTCGCCCGTCTGCTGCGGGCGAGGGGTGTGAAATGTTTTACCATTTGCGTAGGTTCGGATCAGGAACTGCCGGCGGCGACCATTCACAGCATTCATGCCCCGGAATGGATATTCAAAAATCAGCGAGTGCGGGCGGTGGCTTATGTGCATTTAAAACAGCTTGTCGGCAAAACGGTGACGGTACAGCTTATGCGCAGCGGCAAGGTGCTTGAAACCCGCCTGCTGACCGGGGAAAAGCCGGACGATTCGCGGCGGGTGCGGTTTAATATACGGCCGCCCGGGCCGGGTGTGTACCGTTATGCCATCCGGATTCCGCCCCTGCCGGAAACGTCGAGTCCGCATGCGGTGGTGCGGCATTTTCGCGTGGCGGTGCGGCGGGATAAGCTGCGGGTTCTGTTGGTGGATAACCAGCCGCGCTGGGAATACCAGTATCTGGTTAATTATCTGTCGCGAAACCCGCGGGTGAAACTGCAGGCGGTGCTGCTGCATCCCGCCGCGATTACCGGCATAATCCCACCGCCGCCGGTGACGGCGTCCCCGGCGAATCCCAGTTATCTGGCCGGTCGGCTGCCGTCGGGAAAGGCGGGGTGGGCCGCGTTTGACGTGATTATTCTCGGCGATGTTCCGCCCGCGAATTTTCCCGTATTGGATCAGCAGGCGCTGGCTTCGGCCGTGCGCAACAGCGGTGCGGCTTTGGTGCTTATTTCCGGGGCACGCTATATGCCGACGGCCTGGGCGGACACGGCATTGGCCTCGCTGATTCCGGTGAACCTGAAGCGACCCTCCATGGGAACGGTACTGGGCGCCGGCGGCAATCAGGGGTTTGTGCCGGCGCTGGCTCCGGAAGGGATCGGCTCGCAGTTATCGCAGCTGGCCGGGGCCGGGCAGAGCAACAATGATATTTGGCAGGACATGCCGCATTGGTACTGGCACAGCCCGTACATTACCGCACGCCGTCAAGCCAGAGTGCTCTGGACTCTGGCGGCCGCGGGCGGGCATGCCGGCGCCACGGCGCGCCGGGCGCGGCACCGGGCCTTGCTGGCGTCCATGAGTGTCGGCGCCGGGCGCGTGCTGTATCTGGCCAGTGACCAGACCTGGCGGCTGCGTTATGTCCACGGGCAGGATGTGCAGAATAATTTCTGGTCGCAGGTGATGCGATGGGCCGCGGGCTCGGAATTACCCGCCGGCGGCAAGTATGTGCGTTTCGGTACGGATAAATCCGTGTATACCTTCGGTCAGACGGTGCATATCCGTGCGAAAATCCTCGGGCGAAATCTGCTGCCGGATTCCAACAAGGTATTTCACGCCACGGCCCGGCGCATTCAAAAAGCCTCCGCGCTCCCGGCCCCGGCAGGCCGGGGCGACTCCACTGTGCGGCAGGATGCGCCCATGCTGCACACACCCGGTGCGCCTGGTTTTTATTACGGCAACCTGTCCGGGCTGGAGCCTGGAAAATACAGCGTTACCCTGCGCGGCGGCGGTATTGCACATCAGCTCAAATCAGATCCCACGGCGGTGGTGCGGCGGTTGACCATTCGTGTCCGCTCCCGGCAGAATCTTGAATTGACCGACTTAAGCAGTGATCCGGCGGCCATGCGGCGCATCGCCTTGGCCGGAGGTGGTTTAATGGTGCCCGGACCGTATGCCAATTTGCTGGCCCGGCGGCTGCCTGAACTGAGCCAGACTTTAAAAATCCACGAGCAGGCCGGGTTGTTTCTGCACCCGCACAGTGGATGGACGAAATTCATGCACGC
>JAKAYZ010000025.1 GCA_021816165.1 Planctomycetota bacterium
CCAGGTTGATGATAAGCTGTCCACTTTTATCCGCCAGATCTTTGCCGTGCTTGGTGGAGGGAATTTTCACGCCCTTGACCTCGGCCTTTTTGGCGATATGCCCGACCAGCAGAAAAAAGATGATCAAACACATGATCACGTCAATAAGCGGGGTGACGTTGACGTGCTCACTTTGCATGGGTTTTATGCCGCGGCGACTCATCGTGCATTTACTCCATCAGTGCGGTCCGAAAGACGGTCAGCGCCCCTTCGGACGGATATTCCGGGGCCGGGTTAGGCCTCTTGGGTTGAATCGGCACCGGCACGGCGGGGAACCGGGCGTGCCGCGGGTGTGCGCGATTCGGCACTGGCTGCGGCTGCGGGTGATGCTTTAGCTTCCGCTGGACGGAGTGTTTCCAGCAACTCTTCCGAAAGCATGGCCGCTCTGGCCGTGATCTTATCGATCTTGTTACGAAAGAATCCAAAGGCAATCAACGAGGGTATGGCCACGGCCAAACCACCGAACGTGTGCCATAATGCCGTGGCAATACCGTAAGACAAATCAGAGACTTTGGCATGGCCGCCGGTATGGCCCAAGGCCATAAACGCCATGATCATACCCAGCACGGTACCGAGCAGCCCGATCAGCGGACCGATGTTTCCGATGACGTTGAGCATTTCCACCCGGCGGAACAAGTTTGAGGTTTGATCAGCCACTTCGCTTTCCAGTCCATCACGCATGGCCGAATAGCCCAGGTGAGCCCGGCGCACTGCCGCGTACAGCGATTTGGAAACAAAGCTTTCATCGGTAGAGGTAAAATCCATAAGGTCTTTAAATTGCCGGGCATTGATCAGCGTGCGTACATGTTCGGTGGTTTCAACGGGCAGAATTTTGCTGGCACGGATGTGGATAAGGGCATCAATAATCAACGCGACGCTGGCCAACGAAGCCAACACCAACACCGCAATAACGGTGTAGTCCAGCCCAATAAGAATCGGGTTGGGATGGTAGGCTTTGGTGGCGCTTCCACCACCCATCTGGGCAAAGGCGGTATGACCGATGGCCAGAATGGATAAGGCCATCAGCGAGCCGAGCAGGATCAGGCGAAACTTGGAACTGGAATAGGCGCGGGACATAAAACCTCCTAAATAGAGAATCTTGAAAAATTTACCTTTTATCTGTAGAGCATCGCCAAGGATGCCCTCACCGTGTAAAAACCGACAATCATCTGATGCATCCGTACCACCTTACCCACCAGCCTCCTCCCGGGAAATATATTTATATTGACCGCCATTTTGTTTGGCAATTTTTTTGAGATTTTTTTGAGATGCTGGATCTTGCAGGGTAAAAGCGTAGGTGTAAATATGTACGGCGTGATTTTTATTGAGCCTTTTAATGTAGCCAATCAGCTTCGGATCAAAAGCACCCTTGGTTAGAAAGTAGATAATTTGTGGGTGCAGGCGAAACGCTGCCTTAAATGGCCGTGCAAAATAGCTGTACCGGTATTCTGCGGCACCGGCAGGCGCTACCGTGCGGAACCGCTTGAAAAATTCCTGCTTATTGCGGAGCGTGGCATGGACCAGGCGATTCGGGCCGAGAATCTTATAATTTTTGCGAAACACAATGACCGCAAACGATTGCAATGGCACCAGTCCATCGATGGATTTACGCAAGTGGCTTTTAAGAAAAGTGAAATTTTCCAACATGCTGCCTTCATGATCCAGGATGTAGACGATGCGAGTGGCATTGCCGCCCTTCCCGATAAAACTGGTTTCCGGTCCGTTGCCCATCCCACCGCCAGGCACACCGAAAGGAGCCAGCGAACCGCCGGCACTGGTACCGCCCTGCGGACCCACGGCGATAAATGCCATGCTGGTACGGGATGGGGAGACCAGCGCGCTGACCTTGGTCGGTGTAACACTGGTATTCCAAGCTTTGGATTGCAGGATTTTTTTCACATTTTGGCGGGCACTGCGCGCGGGGTTATTGTTGTGGCCGGGATGGGGGTGGTCACCGGGATGGCGTGAAAAATGGGTGTTCCAGTTCTGGGGAATGATGATGGGCTGCGGCTTCTGGTGGACGACGGTCTTAACCACTTGATACGCAAATAGGAACAGCAGCAGGACACCGGCATGGATAAGAACGGATGAAATCCACGGAATGGCGCGGTCGACCCATTCCGGCATTTCACTGCCGGCGGGAAGACTTTCATCCTGATCCGAAACTTCCGCTGGCACCGCCACGGTTGATTTTGGATTTTTGGAAGAGGCTTGCGTCATGGGAGACAACTCCATCCGCGTGGCGTTGATTTCCAAGGCCAACGTTAGTGTTCGGTTAGCAATTATAATGCCAGCAAATAAACAATTTCTGCAATACCCGCGCAAGCCGAGCGTTCATTAGCATATTAGGCATTTGTGAGCTTGGATTGGCCGAAGATGATCGGAGAAAGGATCGCTCAATTGTGCCAATTTTGTCGCAGTTGGCGGCTGTGTATGCCAAAAATGACACGGTGGCCATGCCATAACAAAAGTTGGGGTTTTCGCCATGCGAAACCTCTCTATCTGGCATCTGTTCCCAGTCGCCGGACGATAAAATCGAATTCTGCGACAGCCCTACGTTTACTGATTATCAAGAATTCTACGCGATACATATTCAAACTTTCCGCCGGTCTCCTGTGCGATTTTGCGCAGTCGCCGTTGGAACACCGGATCATGATCGAGAAAGGCGAAGGTGCATACCTGCACGTGGGCGTGCTGACTCAAACCCGCGACGTACGGAATCAGGCGTTTATCAAAGTGGCCATCCGTTAGAAAATAGATGACATTGGGATGCATGGCAAAGGCGGCTTGGAACGGGCGTGTGAATGGGCGGAGCATATTGTCGTTGGCACCCTCAGCGACAATGTTTTTTAGCGCCACATTAATGGCCTGGCGATAAAAGGTCTGCGCAGGCAGCAGGTGCGCCGGTCCCAAGATGTGAAATTCATGCGCAAACACAATAACCGCAAATTTTTGAAAGGGTAGCAGGCCACGCAAAGATTTGCGTACCGCCCGCTTCACCAAGTGCAATTTCCCGATCATGGACCCGGATGTATCAATCAGGTACACAACCCGCTGCGCGTGGGTGGCGATGCCAAAAAAGCTGGTCACCGGACCGCTGCCGATATGCCCGGAAAGTTTGCCAAATAATGAACCCGTTCCACTGAAGGCCTGGGCCGCCGCGGCCCCGCCGCTCCCCAGACCAATCTCCAGTGTCGTTCGGTGCCCCGCGCTATCTTGGAGCAGTGCAGAAAGCGAACGCGGAGAAACCGCGGCCGACCAGGATTTCACCCGGAGTTGCTTTTGCACACGCCGGGCCTCGTGGCTGCTTGTGATGTTGTTTGGCACCGGACGGGAATTGACGGTGCCGCCGAAAAATGCAGCCGGAATAACCATTGGCTGTGGCTGTGGCTTGAAGTGACCCACGATTAGGTGGTAGGCGATGACAATGCCCAGCAGCGCAATCAGATGGATCATCACCGAGGTAATCCAGCCAAAAGCCAGGTTCAGACGACTGGAGGGGTGGTCGGGCCTTTTTTCTGTGGTCGGCACAAACTTGGGAATCTGCGGCGCGGATTCAGCTTCCAGCAAATCATCAAGATCCGACAAGGAAATCTCGGTGTGCGCTGCGTGGGTGGTTTTATTATCGGCCACCGAGTTATCCATTTGAAAATTCCGATGCTGCAAGCGATCCCATTGTACCGTTGAACTGGACTTCTCCGGTGCAGTTTCGGCAAGGCCATTTGATCGCGACATTGGCCACCTCTCACGCGAGTATACCATGGTGTGGCGGGCAAAGTTCAAGCTTAATAAGCCGCCGACGCCTTGTGCCGGAAACTCAAGGAAATTCTTGCCGGCCTGGCTGGGCGGTTGGCCGTCCAGTCAATCTATTACAAAAATTATCGGTTCTCTCATTGTAGTCGCTTGACTTGCGTCCTATAAATTACTATGACGGATAGAGAAGCAGGTGGCTGGGGTGTGATTATTTCCCAGTCCCAACTCGTCAGCTATGGCGGGCAGTCGAGGTTGGATGGCACGGTTATTGTAGTTATGGCCTTGGAGTGTCGGCCGGACGTATAAATTCAGGACTCAATGAGGCTTCAGATGGATTGTTTTCTGTGATGTACCACGGGCCAACTGAGGTTAATTTGCTTACTTACACGAAGGAGTTATTTTATGGCAATGTACAAAAGAAAAATTGCGGCTGCACCAACGCCGGCCAAAGTGCCTGCTGTGGTTCCAGTGACCCGGTCGGAAACCAAGGGTAGTGGCACGGCAATTCCGCCCCGGACGGTGGCCACCCCAGTGGCTACGAGTTCAGGTGGCAAAATCACCTACGAGCAGATCGCAGCGCGTGCCTACGAAATCTACCTCAAACGTGGTTTTGGACCCGGCAATGAGCTTTCCGATTGGCTTGAGGCTGAACGGCAGTTAAAAACTGGTCGCTGAAACCATTAGAAAGATGCCGCCTTAATCGCGTGCTGCCAACGACGGAATTTACTATCAACAGGTCGGTTTCTATTCCGGCGGGTTGGCGGGCACGGGGGTGTTTTGCGCCGGTGGCTTCACCGCACTCGCCAAAATCGGCTCGGATTTTGGCTCAGGTGCGGTGGCTGCCGTCGGCTCTACCGTGGGTATCCGACGGTTGCCGGTGTCCGCGGCGTATGCCTGCACAATCGTTTGCACCAACCGATGGCGCACAATATCGGATTTATCCAACTCGATAAACGCGATTTGGCGTATGCCTGCAAGTTTTTTGCGGGCATCTATTAAGCCGCTGGTTTGGCCCGGCTCCAAATCCACTTGCGACGGATCTCCGGTGACAATCATTTTACTTCCTTCGCCCAGACGTGTTAGAAACATCAACATTTGCGATGGCGTGGTGTTTTGTGCTTCATCCAGCAGCACAATGGAGGAATTCAGGGTGCGTCCACGCATATACGCCAGTGGAGCTAGTTCGATAATGTCGTTAGCCATAAATCGGCGAATTTGCTCAAAGGACATCATGTCGTGCAGGGCATCCAGCAGTGGCCGCAAGTATGGGTTGACCTTGGCCTGAAGATCTCCGGGTAGAAACCCAAGTTTTTCGCCGGCCTCCA
Organism: Planctomycetota bacterium; assembly: GCA_021816165.1. Next base: position 5,118 of record JAKAYZ010000025.1, read on the forward strand.
CGGCGGGACGCACCAATACCATACGGCGGATCAAATTTTTACGCAGCATGCTCACAGCTAGCGCCACTGCCAGGAAGGTTTTGCCGGTACCCGCCGGACCGGCGCAAAGGACCAGATCATGGCGCTGCATGGCCTGAAGGTATCTTTTCTGGCCGTGGGTTTTGGCCATAACCGGGTGGCCGTCGGCAATAACGTGCAGATCTCCATCGGTATCGGTTTCGTCTTTGCCCATCGCTCTGGGGGCGGTTTCCCGGATGAGGTTGATGAGAGAATCCTGGTTGATAGGGCTATTGCGATGAGCCAGACGCTTAATTTCTCGAATGGCGGACGCGCCATGTTCAACCGCGGCGGCATCTCCGCTGATGTGCAACAGATGGCCACGGACGGAAAGGTGTACCCCGAGCAATTCACGCAGCGTTTTCAAATGGCGATCATGTGGACCGAAAACAGCCACCCTGATATTTGGTTCTATATCAATATTGACCAGCAACGCTCACTCCTGATGGTTTTGCCTTCATCATAAGCCAAACGCACCTGAAAAGCCGATAATTATGCTGCCGGCGTCTGTTTTGGCCGACGCAGCCGACGTTGGTCGGCGGCAGCGATAGTGCTGCGGGCCGCGTGGCCCGGCTTGGAATCAGATCAGCCCATTCAAGATTCCGCCCCAATGGGCAGCATAGTATAAGGCAGACGCGGTAAAAATCCCGCTTAATCCGGAACATACCCATGAATCACTCCTCAAATTCCATAAATTTCACAAATTCCACGTCCCAGATTGCCGGTAGCCTGGAGACGCTTGTGCAATGCCGCAGGCTGCTCGAGCAAGTCGGCATTACCGAGGATTCTGACTTGGCCGCCGAACTGATTCAGGCCGTGCTGCGCATGGCCGCGGATCGACCTGGCCGTGCCGAGATGAAACTAATCCTTCGGGCGATCAAGGAAATACGGTACGGATTTAAAATGTTTAAGCCCTATCGCGAGTGCCGAAAAATCAGCATTTTTGGCTCCGCCCGTACGGCAGGTTCCTCGCCTGATTACGTCGCGGCCCGTCAATTTGGGCAGTTGATCAGTGCCGCTGGTTTTATGGTGATTACAGGGGCCGGTGGCGGCATCATGCAGGCCGGCCATGAAGGGGCAGGTCTGAATCAATCCTTTGGCGTGGCGATAAAACTGCCGTTTGAGCAAAAAGTAAACGCGGTGATTTCCGGCGATCCAAAACTGGCCTATTTTCGCTACTTTTTTTCCCGCAAGCTTATGTTTATCAAAGAATCCAACGCGGTGGCGCTTTTTCCGGGCGGTTTTGGCACGCACGATGAAGCTTTTGAGGCCCTTACGCTGGTGCAAACCGGCCGGGCTGATCCCATGCCCATTGTCATGATCGACCATCCCGGAGGAACCTACTGGCGGCGCTGGGAAGCATTTGTGCACGAGGCCCTGCTGGCGGAAGCGATGATTTCGCCTGACGACCCGAGTCTCTACCTGATTACCGATGATGTAAAGGCCGCAGTCAGTCATATCACCACCTTTTACCGCAACTATGTCTCAATGCGTTTTGTCGATCGGCAACTGGTGCTGCGCATCCGCCACGCCCCGGCTGCTGACGAACTCGACCGCTTAAATACGGATTTTCATGATATCCTTGCCGATGATATCATTCGGCTTGGTTCTGCCGCCCAGAGCGAACCCCTTGATGCTCCCATGCCGGACCTGCCCCGCCTGGTACTGCATTTCAATCGTAATTCCGCTGCCCGATTGCGACAGTTGATCGATCGGCTCAATGCCTTGCATAGCCTGCCCCAGGCCGCGGACTTGCCTCCACAGATTGGTCCGGCCTTGCCGCACTGCTCGCCAACGGCCTGATTTCATCATGATCGTAAAACTGAGGCATCGCAGGGGCCATCACATGGCCACGGCCGATGGCATTACCCGAGTGAGAAGAGTTGACGGCGCGGTCGGGCGGCATTGGACATTCACGTTCCAGTTGGCTAATGTTGATAATACCCCATGGGGGTATATGACAAGGAGTCACGGGCATGAATGCTGCAAGACCTCATCGGAAAAAAGCAAAAGCGGACCAGCCCCCGGCCCTTCGCCAGTCTCGCATCGGTCCGGGCGGGCGGGCGGTGGCGGTGGAGGCGGCGATCAAAACCGGCAACCTGAAACGCCTGCGAAGAATTGAGGGGCAGGTGCGCGGGTTATATCAGATGGTTGAGCAGGAACGCTACTGTGCGGATATTCTGGTGCAGGTGGCCGCGGTCCAGCAGGCCCTGCGTGCGGTTTCGCGGGAACTCTGGAAAAACCATCTCCAGCATTGCGTTTCTCATGCCCTGCAGGCGGGCGGTCGACCGGCCAAGGCAGTCTCGGAAGAATTGATGCATCTGAGCCACTTGTGGCAATAGCGGCGAAGGAGAACGAACCATGGATCTGAAGATTTATCCCCAAGTCGGCGGCCAAGCCGCTTCCCATGTTGATCCCGTCTGTGGCATGACGGTGGACCCGGCAAAGGCGGCTGGGTCATTTGAACATGCCGGCATCACATATTATTTTTGCGGCCAGGGATGCTTGCGGAAGTTTCAGACTGATCCGGAAAAATATCTCCATCAGAAGGCCGCAATGGTGGCTGGCAACACCGCGGCCGCGCCACCCCCATTGGTGCAAATTGGTGGCCAGGTTCGCCGCAGGCCGCCGCTGACGAAAAGCGCCGCACGTTACGTGTGCCCCATGGACCCGGAGGTTCTAAGCGACAAGCCGGGACCATGTCCGAAGTGTGGCATGGCTTTGGAAGTAATGGAGGTTTCTGCAGCAACGGAGCCGGAAAACCCTGAAATGCGCGACATGCTCAGGCGCTTTATTGTCGCAATAATACTAGCTGCGCCGGTGCTGGTGCTGGCGATGTTGGCGGATTTTGGTATCGCGGCACTCCATGATGCGACTTGGGTAAACTGGGTGAATATGCTTCTTTCCACGCCGGTGGTGCTTTGGTGCGGGTGGCCGTTTTTTGTGCGGGCCTGGTTTTCCGTTAAAACCTGGAATCTCAATATGTTCACCCTTATTGGCTTGGGCATTGGTGTGGCTTGGGCCTATAGCGTGGTGGCGACTGTGGCACCGGGTGTGTTCCCTTCGGGTTTTCGCAGTCATGCGGGCGTGGTGAGTACATATTTTGAAGCCGCTGCTGTGATTACGGCCTTGGTGCTCATGGGGCAGGTGCTGGAGTTGCGGGCGCGTGCTAAGACCGGTGCGGCGATTCGGCAATTGCTGGACCTTATGCCCAAAACCGCCCGCCGGATTGGCACAGATCATCAGGAAATGGATGTTTTGGTGGAGGCCATCGAGCCTGGTGACATGTTACGGGTACGGCCCGGTGAAAAAGTTCCGGTTGATGGGGTGGTACTGGAAGGTCAAAGCGCTGTGGATGAGTCCATGATTTCCGGAGAGCCTGTGCCGATTGCCAAAACTGCCGGTGATAAGCTCATCGGAGCAACCGTGAACGGGACCGGCAGTTTGGTGATGCAGGCCCAAAAAGTGGGTGCGGAAACCTTGCTGTCACAAATTGTGGCCATGGTGGCCCAGGCCCAGCGCAGCCGCGCTCCCATCCAGAGACTCGCGGACAAGGTTGCGGGCATATTTGTGCCGGTGGTGGTGGCCTGCTCGCTGATTACATTTGTGGTATGGGCATGGGTTGGGCCGCAACCATCGCTGGCCTATGCGCTGGTAAATGCTGTTGCGGTGGTCGTGATTGCCTGTCCATGCGCTCTGGGTTTGGCCACTCCGGTGTCGATCATGGTGGGCGTGGGACGGGCGGCCAAGGCGGGGATACTGATAAAAAATGCCGAGGTGCTGGAGCGTATGGAGCGAATTGACACCATTTGTCTGGATAAAACCGGCACCCTCACCCAAGGCCGGCCGCAGGTGGTGGCGATAGAGGCATTCATGGATGGAACCGCGGATGACATGCTGGTTCTGGCCGCGGCGTTGGAAAAGGCCAGTGAGCATCCACTGGCCGCCGCCATTGTACGTGCCGCGGAAGAAAAGCACCTGCCTATTCCTTCGGCTCAGGCTGTTGAAAGCATCCGTGGCAAGGGGGTTGCAGGTCAGGTGAATGGGCGAAAGGTTGCCGTTGGCAACATGGCCTTGATGGAGCAGCTAGGTGTGTCCAGTACCGGTCTGGGGGAAAAATGTGCCAACGTGCAGACCGCGGGCCGCACCGTGATGTTGGTAGCCGCGGACTCCCAACTGCTGGGTTATTTGGCGGTGACAGACCCTGTTCGGCCCGGCGCTGCGGCCATGGTGGCCAAGCTCAAGCAGCAGGGCTTGGCTGTGGTGATGATCACCGGCGACAGCCGGATTGCGGCCCAGGTTGTCGCAGGCAGCTTGGGCATTGATACTTTAGAGGCGGGAGTATTGCCGGAAGGGAAGGATCAGGTGGTGCGGCGTTTGCAACAGCAGGGGCGAAAAGTGGCCATGGCCGGCGACGGTATTAACGATGCCCCAGCCTTGGCACAGGCGGACGTTGGTATTGCCATGGGCACGGGCACGGATGTGGCCATTGCCACCGCCGGGGTTACGCTGCTGCATGGCGATTTATCCGGCATTGTGCGGGCCAGAGCATTAAGCCGGGCCACCATGCGCAATATCCGACAGAATTTGTTTTGGGCGTTTGCGTATAACCTGTTGGGTATTCCGCTGGCGGCGGGGGTTTTCTATCCCGTCAGCGGCTTGCTGCTAAGCCCGATGATTGCCGCCGCGGCCATGAGTTTTAGCTCGGTTTTCGTTATTACCAACGCCTTGCGGTTGTATCGGGTTCGCCTTTAATTTTCCATCTTGTGGTGTTCCCATACCAACGCCGCTCCCTGTAAAACCAAATCCGGAATCAGGGAATCCACCAGACCGGATTCCGCCAGCAGCCGTTGGGCATCGCCTCCAGTGGCCACCACATGCGGCCAGTGACCAAGCTGACTGGCATAGCCCTCCACCAGTTCGCGCACGGCTCCACGGGCTGCAGCATACAGGCCCAGGTTCAGCGCTTCGGTGGTATTGTGCCCGCAGGTGCCTTGGGGGGGATCCAGCGACGCCAGTGGCAATTGCGCGGTAAATTCGTGCAAGGCCCTGGCCCCAAGTTGCAATCCAGGCGCAATTGCCCCACCCTGAAAAATTCCCTGCTCATCCACGTAATCCACAGTTAAGGCCGTGCCCGCACTGATCA
>JAKAYZ010000026.1 GCA_021816165.1 Planctomycetota bacterium
GAAGTTGAGCGTGTCGGCCTGCCGCCTGCAGTTTTTTAACCGCCGGAACGGCAGGTTTCGGTTTGATTTTCAGGAAGTTTCCATAGCCCACAATCACCGTGGAGCCTACCAATACCACCAAACCCACCGCAATAATTACATGGGTTCGTTTGCTGGAGCCTTTCCATTCATGCAGCGCCACGCCCCAGAGTGTGGCAAAAATAATGATGCTGGCCATGTGCAGGGTCCAACCCGAAAATTTATACGGCCCCATCTGCGTTTGTCCCATGGTGTAAAAGAAAAATTGCAGGTACCAAAGAGTTCCAGCCAAGGCACAAAAGGCATAGTTGATCAGCAGAGGCACCGATGGTCCCTTGGCCGCCGATGCCGACGCGGCCTCCTGATTGGCAGGCATAACATCTGGGGGCTGGCTATATCCAGGGCCATCCACCGCCGTTACTATCCGATTTTCATCCGGCCGGGTGGTGGAGGCCAAGTACTCATGGGTGCTGCGATTGCGAAAATGCAGGATGGCACACCAGATAAAATTGGTGGTAAACCCACCCAGCAAGACCACTATCAACGCCGGCAACCCGTCCCAGAATACGGCTCGATGGTGCTGCGCTAGAATATGCTGGGCCACAGTATTAATCGGAGTGCCCACCGCCAGGCCATAGGCGAAACAGGCGCTCATGATTCCGGAAAACGTGGCTACCAGAATCCCCTTGCCGAAGTTGAATTCCTTTATCGCGGCTTTTTTCTGTGCCTCCGGCATTTCCCTTTCCTTGGACATGCCCGCGGCGCCGCTCAGTGCAATACCCAACAGGCATACCGCCACCCCCAGCAAAATAACCTCTCCGGAAAAAGTATGGGCGATCTGCAGGATGGAACCGTTAAAAATCGGTGGCATCAACGTACCAAAGGCGGCACAATAGCTTAGTGCGATGGCCATGCCCAGCCCGATACCCAAATAACGCATCGTGAGGCCGAAAGTTAATCCGCCCAATCCCCACAAGGCTCCGAACAAATAAGTTAAAGCCAGAATGCCGCCATTGTGCAGTTCCATCGACCTTCCAAAAGCATGAACCAACTCCGTTTTCTGAGAAAAAATTGCACGCCAGAAATCTGGTACCAGCAAGCCAGCAAAGCACACCGGTGCCACAATCCAGGAAAAAAATCCGCCCACCAGCCAATACGTCTCCCAAGACCAATGCCGAACCCTGCGATAAGGCACATAAAAGCTCGCTGATGCCAACCCGCCAATCCAATGAAACACCACCCCCAAAGCCGGATTTGCCGCCATAAAAACCTCTTGTTACAAAAACCTTGCGGAACCCCAAACGTTATCCGTGTTCTCTCTTTCCGATCCTGTGACTATTTGATGATTCAGGACTGGTTCCAGCACGGCTTCTAAAGTTGCTCCAAAATCGGGCCGATGGTCCACTTTATTCCGCCACACATCACCCCTTCATACCCGTGAGGGTGATGCCCTGAATAAAATACCGCTGAGCCACGAAAAATACCGCCACCACGGGCAAGGTCATCATTGTGGCCGCCGCCATCATCATGCCAAACTCTCCGCCATGAGCACTGGAAAATTCATACATACCCAGCGGCAGAGTGTAACGGGTTGGGCTGGAAAGATAAATCAGCGGCGTCATAAAATCATTCCATACTCCCATGAACGTAAAGATGGCGATGGCCGCCAGCGCCGGCTTCATCAGCGGCATAATAATCCGCCAGTAAATTCCAAACCAACCGCAGCCATCCATTAACGCAGCCTCCTCCAATTCACGGGGAATGTTGCGCATAAACTGCCGCAGCAAAAATATAAAAAATGCGCTACCGAAAATGGCTGGCACCCACAGTGGCAAGAGCGTGTTGTACCAGCCCAGATGCTTAAAGATCAGAAAAACCGGAATCATGGTAACTGTTCCCGGCAACATCATGGTGGCCAGCAGCAGTGCAAATATTTTATCCCGCAGCGGCCAGGTCAGACGGGCAAAGGCATATCCCGCCATGGAGCAACTGATCACCTGAAAAATGACGCACAATACCACCACCGTTACACTGTTTATCAGATAATCCAGCCAATGCCGACTGGCGTACCAGGCCTGCCGGTATGAATCGGTAAACTTATAAAAAGTCGCCGCGAGCAGCGAAATTTTAGTCACATGCAACCGCAGTTGGACGGCCCCACGCAGTGGTGACTCCTTCGAGGTAACTTTGCCGCGGCGATACAGGGGAAAAATTCCCATGTTGGTTTCATTGGCCGGGTCGCGATCATGGAGATGAAATATCAGTGATTGCCAGCGCCGATTTCCCAAAAACATCATATTCCTAGAGATGTAACGCTCCGTTCCCACCACCAACGACACCCGCACATGTTGCCAGGAGCGATCCTCGTGAATGGGAATGGTAATGCCCAGCAGATGATGTACCGATTGCGGCAACCTGAAACGGGCCTGAATCGTAAAGGCGCGGCCATGCGTAAAGTTGTAGGAGACCAGACATGGTTGGCCCCGCACCAAGTTCGCCGGCGGGCTTACGCTCCAATGAATATCTGCAGGCTGCACCGCCTCGTCATGGTAGTGGGTATCCGTGAGCGTAATGCCGGACAGCTCCAGTCCACGATACGCCCGCTCCCACGCCACCCGGACCCGCCCAGCGGTCATTGCCACCACCGCCTTTTGGCAAATCGTGGCAATAGGCTGGTTCCAAAACTGCGACGGCTCAAACTTCTGGAGCCTGTGGACCAACATCGGACCGAGCACCGCACGAGCCGGGCGAATGCCAATTAAGGCCAATTGCTTCTGATGCAGCAGTGGGCGTGCGCGCCGCCATAACGTTTGTTCCAAGGCCGAATCGATGGCTCTCCAGCGAGCCTTGCTGACATGCGGAGGCGGTGGTACGCGGACATAGCGTTTCACCAGATACGGCGAGCGCACGACAGCTCTCGGCAACGCCGGCAGCCAGTGCGGAGGCTGCACAAAGATTTCCCGATTGTACTTGAAGCTAGTGCCCACCAGCCAAAAAAATGGCAAAATAAATAAACAGGCTCCACCGATCAGCGCCCCTTGCAGCGTTAACCGTTGCAACATGCCGATGGGCGCAAGAAAAGCTGCTGCACCCACCAAAATGGCCATCACGCCCAGCGCCCAGACCAACTCCCCCGCATTGGCCGGCAGGGTGCGGTGAACGATAATGGTGGCCAGTGCAACCATCAACACTGTTTCCAGCCACAGCCCACCCGCCAACAGCAATCGTTTCATACGAACCCTTCCCGACACCACCGCCGCGGCTGCGGACCTGGTTTACACCACATCATAATTTACCCATTTCCGGCTGAGCCAGAACTGTATCGCCGTCAAAGCCAATATCAAAAGCAGCAGGATCCACGCCAGGGCGGAAGCATAGCCCATGCGGAAGTATTTAAAGGCCTGATTGAACAGATACAAGGCGTAAAAGTCGGTGGAATGGTCCGGCCCGCCTGAGGTCATAATATAAGACTGGCTAAAAATCTGCATCGTGCCGATCACCCCCATAATCAGATTGAAGAAAATATACGGTGTGAGCATCGGCAGCGTGATATTCCAGAACCGCCGCACCGGGCCCGCACCGTCCATCTTGGCGGCCTCATACAACTGCGCGGGAATCCCTTTCAAGCCCGCCAGCCAGATAATCATCCCCGATCCCGCACCCCACAGCCCCATCAAAATTATTCCCGCCTTGGATCCGAGCAACCACGACGGACTGTTGAGCCACAGCGGCGGATTAGCCACACCGAAATCTCTTAACAGCGAATTGAGTAAACCATTCACCGGATTTAAGATCCACATCCACAAATACGCCGCCGCCACCGCCGGCACGACCGCCGGCAAATAAAAAATGGTGCGATACAGCCGAATGCCCCGCACCTCCGTATTCAGCAGCATCGCCAAAGCCAAGCCCACCGCCATGCCCGCCGGCACGCCGATAAGCATGTACGCGGTATTGGCCAGTGAATACCAGAACAGCGAATGGCCCACAAAGACACGCTGATAATTCTCCATCCCCACCCAACGCGGAGTATGCAGCAAATTGTATCGGCAGAAACTGTAGAGCAGCGAAGCCACCATCGGGCCCAACGAAAAAATAAGGAATCCCGCGATTGCCGGACCCGCAAACACCCATCCCATGGCCGTCTGCGATCTGCGCCATTGCGCCAGCCGGTTCTTCCGCCATTCCCGCCAGAATCCCGCCAGAATCAATACCAATGCCGCTGCTGCAAGCGCCGCCATCACCAGGCCTTCCGGCAGCCGGGCGGCAGGTATCGGATGCAATATGCGGTTGAGCCGCCGCTGCACCTTTCTGGTTGCCCGCGTGAGGGCCGCTTGTGGACTTAGCCCCACACGAAAAACGCTGCTTTGAGCCTGCAACATCTGGTCCCACATATAGTCGCCCACCGGTGTAACGGGCCGGTTGTGACTGATCTTCAAAAGTTCATAACATGTGTGCATTGCTTTGGCCACACGCGGCGGCATGTTCGGATTCCCCAGCACATAACGCCGATACATTTCGCGATTAAGGGCCGGTTGTGCGGTAAAGTCGGGCAGATACGTGCGTCCACGGGCCGCGTAATACCGGCTATTCACGCGATTATAAATTTGCGCCCCGCGCTGACTGACAAAAAACCTTATGAAATCAAAGGACAGTCGCTTATGGTTGGCCGTTTTCGGTATCACCAAGGCAAAGCCACCGCTCCAGGTTGCGGACTTATGGCCACGAAGCGCCGGCGGATAAGCCACCCCGAAACGCAAATGCCGCCGGTAACGGACGATTTCGTCAAGCACCCAGTTGCCATCAATTTTCATGGCCAGCCTGCCGCTCAAAAATGGATCGAACTGCGCGCCGGAGCCAGCATTGACAAACGCATTCACGCGGTTGATGCCTCCCTGCAACCGGTATAGACGAGCCATGTAAGCCAGCGCCTTAACCACTGGCGGCGAATCCATGGTGCAGCGCGTACAGGCGCGGTTCATAAATCTTCCCCCGTCCAAAAATGCATAGATATAAAGCCAGCTATTTCCATAGTTGGGGGCAAAACCGAGCCGTGTTAAATCGCCGGCGGCGTTTCGGCGACAAAGCTTCAAGGCATCCCGCTTGAGTTGCCCCCATGTTCGCGGAGGCACCACCCGCCCCTGGCTGTTTACCAAGCCCACTTGTCGGAGTTCGTCGGAGTTATAAAAAAGCACCCGCACTTCAGTGCCGGTTGGAATGCCATAAACCCCGCCCTCATACGATGCTTCCCGCCAGCAGAAGGGATAATAATCGGCAGAATCAATACCCTCCGGGCCACCACGCTTTTGCCGCACCATACTCTGGCTGATGAGATGATTGAGCCGGTAAAATGCCCCCAGCGACGCCCACTGCCCAATGGTAAAGCGATCCTGGTAAACGATATTCGGTGGCGCGCCGCCCATAATCGCCGTAGCCAGACGCTGTGATCCGTTCGTACCACCGTCATAAGGCGATGCCACTATCTTCACCCCCGGATGATCCACTTCAAACTCATGGATTATCGCCTCCACCCCCCGATCTCGCGAAATCGTCCAGAAATATAACCGTATCGGTGACTGCGCAGCGGTCCCGGCCGCGACCGCCATTGTGCCACCCCAAAGCAGGTACACCAGCCCCAAGATCAAAACGACCAGCCAGCACCAGCCAATCGAACGCTGGCGTCTTAGACCTCGATCAATGGATTTTGCGTCAGCCACAGGATCCTCGATCGCACGTTTCTGGAAATGCCGGAGGTACAGCCCCAAGTGCCACAGCGCGGCGATTTTGGCGAGCTTCCAACCAGAGCCAAGAGCCAGCTCCAACAACAACGTCACCGTTTTATACGGTGGGGCGCAATTTTTATCCAGCATCTGTGGGACTTGGTCAGGCGTGAAGGGACTGGGGAAAAACAACTTCACACTTTCCGGCTGGTTCTTTTGCCCGGTCGCTAACCACCGCAATAGTGCGGATATTTCTATCCTGGTTTGCCGCCTCTTTTAGGCGCGCTTGCCTGCCGATGCCGCTGCGGTTACGGTTTGGCGGTTGTTGCGGGTGGGGCAAACCTCCGCCAGACCCGCCACCAGGGCTATGAAGCAAAGTCGCCTATCGCCCCGGCAAGGCGTCAAAAGCCCTTTTTATTGGAGTTCACATGGGATTTGCCACTCCCGCTTTTCCAGTGTTGCGGTTCGCCGGGCTTTTGGCCTCCGACACAAACCAGCTTGAAGCCGCTCGGCGCGAGCTGACAGACTGCTGCGGGCCCATTGATGGAATGTCCGACCCTATTCCGTTTACCTTCACTTCCTATTATGAGGATGAAATGGGGCAGGGGTTGTTACGGCAGTGGGTTCGCTTCAGCACCCTGTTTGCCCCGGAACAATTGATCCGCTGCAAACACCAGACCAACCAGATCGAGCTTGTCCTGGCTCGACAATTTCCCCACGGGCCGCGCCGTCCCATCAACATTGACCCGGGGTATCTCAACCGGGCCAAGGTGATACTGGCGTCCACCAAAGACCATAGTCATCGGGTATATTTGGGCGACGGCATTTACGGCGAGGTAACGCTGCACTGGAGCAAAACCGGCTGGACTCCGTGGCCGTGGACCTACGCGGATTATCAAACGCCCGTGGCCCTGAATTTTTTGACCCAGGCCCGAGAAGCTTATTTGAAACTGCTCCAGCAAAGATTGGGCCCGGGCGGCCGGGGCTGATGACCTAAGCAGTACGGGTTTTAAAACGTCGAGCTGGGGCGAATCAGTTGGTGTTGGGTTTAGGGTGTTTTATGTTGATTTTGGGCTTGGTGTTGTTTGTCGCGGCCTTGGGGCTTTCCGCTATGGGCACGGCCATCGCCGTTCGGCTGGCACCACGATTGGGAATGATGGACCAGCCCGGTCAACGCAAAGTCCATATCTTGGCCAAACCACGCAATGGCGGCATGGCCATTTTCTGCGGAATTGGCCTGCCGTTACTGGCAGCGATTATTTTTGCTCCAATGCTACAGCAGCCATGGCTGGCCCATCTGCTGCCCACGTCCGTAACCGTGGAAATTCCGGGATTGATGGCTCATCGCGGCCTGGCCCTGGTATTGTTTTTATGCACCGGGGCCATCCATCTGCTGGGATTATTGGATGATCGCCGACCCATGGCCGCTGTTCCCAAGCTCGTGGGACAATTTTTCATTGCGGCAGCCCTGGTCATTGGGGGCGAAATTGCCGCCCCCGGGGGTTTTCGCATCCTCACTCTGCTGGATCATCTATTCCCGGGTGGAGAGTTGGTCTCCGGTATCGTCACCGTGTTGTGGTTGGTGATCCTGACCAACGCGTTTAATTTCATGGACAACATGGACGGCCTTTCTGCGGGAGTGGCCTTTATCTGCGGACTCATGTTCCTTCTGGCGGCATTGCACGCCGGCCAATGGTTTATCGGCGGGCTTTTGCTGCTGTATCTGGGCGCCACCCTGGGCTTTTTATTTTATAACTTTCCGCCTGCGGCGATTTTCATGGGAGATGGCGGCAGCATGGTGCTGGGATTTTTTTTGGCGGCGCTTACCATTCGCACCACCTATTACCACAGCGGCGCAAAATGGTGGGCCATCTTTATGCCGCTGATCGTCACCGCCGTGCCTCTGTACGACTTTTTTGTGATTATTGCCGTAAGACTTTGGCGGCACCGCAGCCCCATGCAGGGCGATGCAAACCATTTTTCCCACCGGCTCACGCGGCATGGTTTCACGCAGCGCGGTGCGGTACTGGTCATTTATGCCGTTACCCTGGCCAGTGGACTTTCCGCGCCGCTGCTCGCCTTGACCAACAATGACGGGGCTATCCTCATTGCCACGCAGTGTGTGGCAATTCTGGTGGTCGTCGGAATCCTGGAGCGGGTCGGAGACCATCTGGTATGAAACCCCGGCTGCAAAATTTTCTAGCCTGGATGGCTCTTGCCGGCTTGCTGCTGGTGCTTGCGGTGCGCATGACTTTTCTGGAAGTCACCACCCGAACCATACCGCATGTAGCGGCGAGTCGCGGCGGCCACACCCTTCCCACCATCCATTTTCCAGGACCGGCGGAAATTGTCGGTGCAGGCGTCGTGACTCTGGCACTTACCGGGCTGGCCCTGATGGCTGCGGGCAAGATCCGCAAAGTCGCCTGGCTGCTGCTGGCTTTGATCCTCATGATTCTGGCTTTGGCTGTTGTCAGCACGTTTCATGCCGCCAATCGTTTCGCCGCGCTGGTCGGTGTTTTTGATGCTGGCATGGGGCTTCTGGCCGGCTGGGCCATGTTAATCCTCTGCAGCACCGATCGGCGACGACAATGGGTGGTGGTGGTGATGGTTGGCTTTTTAACCATGCTGTGCGTGAAGGGCTTTTATCAACGCTATGAGGAAATTCCCGAAACCATTCACTACTTTTTTCAGCATGAAACGCAATACGCCCGGCAGATGGGGTGGAAACTCGATTCACCGGAAATGAAACTTTATATCGGCCGCTTGAATTCCCAGGAAGTAACCGGTTTTTTTGACCTCAGCGATGCCTTTGCTGAGGCCATGTGCCCACTGCTGATGCTGGTGGCGGCATTGGGAATTGCACTTTTCGCCTCACGTAGCAGCGTTGACCCACCCTTCCAGGCGCCAGCAGCGGGTAACTTATCGCCAACCCGCTCGGTGCGCCGCGCTGCTCCGGATATAATGGGGGCCAGCAGGTCCGACATTCCTATGCCGCAATTTCTCGCGGCCTGCTCGACGGTTATTTTTCTTGCAGGCTTGACCATCGTTGTTTTAACGAAAAGCAAAGGTGGTGTGGCCAGCGCAGTGCTGTGCCTGTTGGCATTGCTGGCGGCCTGGCGGTGGCGGCACTGGGTGGCGCTGCACCGTCGCCACGTAGCCATTGCGGTGGTGCTGCTGGCGGCAGTGGGAACAGCCGGTTTATTGGCCTGGGGATTTCATTTTCACAGCCTCCCCACCAAAAGCCTCAAGTTTCGCTGGGAATATTGGACTGGTGCCGTGCCGATGATCTTCCGTCATCCGCTCCTGGGCGTGGGATTAAATAACTTCGGCTATTATTATACTCAATATAAACTTCCCAGCGCTCCGGAAGACGTTAAGAATCCGCACAGTGTGTTGGTCCGGGTCGCCGCGGAAATGGGTTTGCCGGCCATGGTGCTTTGGGCAGTGGTGATTGCGGTATATTTTAGCCTGGTCCTGGAGACCCAGCCCTCAACGTCCCGGGCACCGGTTTCGCGCCAGTCCCTGCCCTTCTGGGGCCTGGCAATATTTACCGTGGTCTGGTGGTGGATTCATTTTATGGTGCTTGGCACCACGCGGCACACATTGGTATACGTGGCGCTGCTGGATACTCTTTACGGCCTGGCCGCCGTCACGGGCATGGTGGTGGCCGCCCATGCCTGGACCCAACTAAAACCGGAATTCCACCGCTTTGTCGCTTTGGCTGGGGTGTTGGGAGCCGCGGGTATGTTGCTATACGATCAGGTCAATATGGCCCAGGTTACAAGTCCGGTGGCCATGCTTTTTTGGATGGTGCTAGGTGCCTTCGCCGCCCCACTTTTATCCCCGAGTCCGGAACATAACTCAGGGCAGATAAAAGATACTGCTGTCTTCTGGCCCGGCGCAACCCTGGGCGCATTAGGACTGTTCGGAGCCGCACTGGCCGCGGTGTTGATTTGGGTGCCCATAGTCCGCCGCACTCAACCTTGGGATCCTGCACACTTTGTACGCCATTATTCCCTGAACCTTGCCGCCGGCAATTTACCCGCCGCACTGCGCGATGCCAAAGCAGTGCTGCGCCGTGATCCCCGATCGCAAAATTGGCTTAGCCAGATCATCGCCATAAAAATGCGGCTCGGACAAGACCCGTCCGCACAAGTGCAAAAAATGTTCTCGCTCAATCGCGCTGATGCCCGGTTCCGCTTCCGGTTGGTCAGTACCGCCGCATGCGGCCTAACCCCCGCACAGCGCGTGGCCCAACTGCAACTGGCCTTAAAGCTAAATGCTCAATTGCCGCCTACGGAACCCGCCAGATTCAGTCCGCGGGAACTTGCAGAAATCCACCAGCTAATTCGCACTCTGGCAAAAAGCCACGTCCCAGGTCAATAAGTCACCATGAGATAAAGTGGTGCCGCATTGGGATTATAATGCGAAGGCCCTTTGAGAATCGCTTGCACGCTGGCCGGTGCGGTCACCGTGACCAGATCGTTGACTTCACTGATATTGGCTTTGCCGCCATGATTCAGCCATATCCTTGGCCGCAC
>JAKAYZ010000027.1 GCA_021816165.1 Planctomycetota bacterium
CGCATTTGTATTTAATCCCAGAACCGGCAAACTCGAAGGACTCCGGCCGGTTCGCCTGCTGAAAGCCTACCATCAGCCGGACCGTTGGGGGATGATGTACACAAAACATCGGCCATGGAACAGCCCGTCCGAAAAACCGGGGGCCACACCGGCTGGAGATACAGGAAAATGATATCCTTGCGCGACGGGCCGCGAATTCCGCCGGATTAAGTACGCTATGGCGGAAAGGCCGGGGCCGGGATATGCTTAATGTTAATGAAGGTATGGAACTGGCTGAGATTGTTGGGCAGGGTGGACAATCTTGGTGCGCGGGGGGAAGCCCTGGCGGCAGAACACCTGCGCCGCGCATTGGATATGAAGATTCTCGCCCGCAACGTGCGTTGTCCCGGCGGCGAACTGGATATTATCGCACTGGATGACAACGATCTGGTTTTTGTGGAAGTCCGCACACGATCCAGCGAAGAATTCACCACGCCCGAAGCCACGGTAAGCAAGCAGAAAAAACAATTTCTCATTCGCTCCGCCAACTGGTTCATGTGTCGCAAAAGGCTCACCCGCTGGAATCCGCGATTTGATATTGTCGCCATTGTCTGGCCCAAGGATGGCCAACCGACCATCCGGCACCACCGCAATGCATTTTACCTCCGGCAGAGAAAGCGGCGATAAGTGCAGTCCCGTTGCCGCAGCGCGCGTTAATAGACATGCCGGGAGTCCAAAAAAAAACGCGGAACTGGCACATCCTTCACCGGCGGCGGATATCCGCTTGCGGGGTTGCATGCGGCGGTAATACTCCGCTTGGTTGCCCGCATTTATGCTCGCAGATTGTGGTGTGGCGAATCTACCCTTGCCTTGCGGCCGCGGTTCGGATGCTTCCGGTGCGCTGTGACGATGCGCCGGCGTTGGGATGCGGCGGGTTTGGGTGCTTGGCGATTGACGTGAACTTGTGGACAATACCGGCTGTGCGCCGCGGGAGTTGAGACGTCAGCTTCGGCGCACCGGAACAGGTGAAAGGATGCCCGATGGCCACAGAACAGGATTTGGAAACACCACTGCAGGTTGCCGTTGTCGGCGCGGGCCGTATGGGTGGCCATCATGCCCGCATTTATGCATCGTTACCCGAAGCCCGGCTGGTGGGAATTGTGGATACCGATTTATCGCGCGCCGCCGCACTGGCACAAAGTTATCAGTGCGAGGCCTTCGGCTCGGTGGAAGAACTGCTGCGGGCGTTTCCAAAACTTAAGGCCACGAGCATTTCCACGCCCACTATTTATCATCGTGCCCTGGGCCAAACGCTGCTGAGCCGCCACGTTGACACCCTTATTGAAAAGCCGCTGGCACCCACGCCGGCGGATGCCGAGGCCCTGGTGGCTCTGGCACGAAAGCAGGCATGTATTCTGCAGGTGGGACATTCCGAACGCTTCAACCCGGTGGTTCGGGCATTGGGCCGGCACAGGCTCGAGCCGCGGTTTATTGAAATTCATCGCATCAGCCCGATGCGATTTCGCAGTGTGGATATCGGCGTGGTGCTGGATTTAATGATTCACGATATTGATATTGTGCATCATTTTGTCCATTCACCGGTGGCATCGATTGCCGCGGTGGGCGTGGCGGTTATCGGAAAACACGAAGATGTGGCCAACGCCCGGATTGTTTTTGCCAACGGCTGCGTGGCCAATATTACCGCCTCGCGCCTGGCGCTGAAAACCGAGCGCCGGATGCGATTATTCAGTCCTGATTCCTATGTGAGTGTGGATTACCAGAAAAAGGCCGGGGTGGTGATTACCAAAACCGCCAATCAGGCGCAACTGGATATTCTGCGGCAGAAACTGTCCGCGGAGGAAACGCCTGATCTGTCCAATCTGGACTACACTGAACTGGTGCATGTGGATCAGTTGGAAATCGATGACCAGGAACCGCTGAAACTGCAATTGCAGTCGTTTCTGCATGCGGTGCGCCACCGCACAGAGCCGGTGGTAACCGGTGAGGACGGTGCATTTGCGGTGGATGTTGCCACGCGGATTACTGCGGCGATCCGTGAGAGTCAATCGGCCGGTAACGGCCCCACGGCGGGATAATCCGGCGTGCCGCACCCCCGGCTTGGCCGGGCGCGGTTATAATCCATCCGCTTTGGTAAGTTGCGTGAGAACAGGACCCACTCCATGGTTGCCGTGGTTTTATATTTTCAAGTTCATCAGCCCTATCGCCTGCGGCGTTACAGCATTTTTGATTCTGATTCCGACTATTTTGACACGCAGTCCAACCGCCGCTACACGCGGGAAATAGCGCGTCGCAGCTATATTCCAGCCACCCGTGTGCTGCTGGAACTGGCGCGGCAATATGGCGCAGCGTTTCGGGTGGCCATGGGCGTAACCAGCACCGCGCTGGAACAATTTGCCGATGATGCGCCGGACGTGATCGCCCTGTTAAAGGAACTTTCGGCAACGGGGTGTGTGGAATTTCTCGGGGAAACGTCGCACCATAGTCTGGCGTGCCTTTATTCACCGGATGAATTTGCCGCACAGGCGCATCTGCACAGCCGGACCATTGAGCATTATTTCGGCCACCAGCCGAAGATTTTCCGTAACACCAATCTCATTTACTCCAATGAAGTTGCGCGGCTGGTGGCAGCGCTGAATTATCAGGCGGCCATTACCGAGGGGTGGGAAGGCGTTTTGGGTGATCGCAGTCCGGGGCATGTGTATAAGGCGGCGCGCGAGCCGTTGAAACTGCTGCTGCGGCACTATCGGTTAAGTGATGATTTATCGCTGCGCTTCTCGGCCCGGGATTGGGTCAACTGGCCGCTGATGGCGGATAAATACGCCCGGTGGTTGCATGGCACCGGAGCGGACGGGGAATACTGCCTGCTGGGCATGGATTATGAAACATTTGGCGAGCGTCACCCGGCCGCCAGCGGCATATTTGATTTCCTGCGGGCGCTGCCGCGCTGCGTGCTGGAAAATGCCGACCGGTTCAGCACGCCATCGGAAGTTATTGCGCAACATGAGCCGGTGGCGGAATTAAACGTTCCGCGGCATATCTGCTGGACCGATGTGCAGCGGGATTTATCGCCGTGGCTGGGCAATGCTATGCAGGCCAACGCGCTGCAGGAGCTGTATCGGCTGGAACAGCCCATCAAAGACTCCGCGGATCCCGCATTATTGGCCATCTGGCGGAAATTAAGTTCCAGCGATCACTTTCTCTACATGAACACGCGTTTTTTCGGAGATGTTAATACGCCAAGCTTCAGCATGTATGAATCGCCCTATGACGCCTATATGAATTATATGCAAGTGCTGGATGCGCTTGCGGCACGCGTACAGAGCTGATGGGGTACAACATTTTGCGCGGCGGCCAAACAGCGGAGGGTTTCCATTGGCAGTTGATCAGGATGGGTGAAATTGCGCGGATATCGCGGCGGCTTGGGATGTCACACGGTTAAGCATGCTGCGACGCCAGCCTCATGCGGCATGCCATCCGGATGCGGATTTGACCCAGGGCCGTTTCTTTCTGGAATCATAAATGGGTATAAATAAAGTAATGAATTTCTTCGCTACGGGCGATAAAAAGCTTGAATGCGACCGTTTTGATAGAGTGAGTTGACCAATGGCACGCAGAATTGCATCATCACGTTTCAAGAGCTTAGCCGTTGCCGCCATTGTGGCAGCGGCGCTTCTGCCGGGCATTGGCGCATATCAGATTCAGGCACAAACGGCGGCGACGACAGGATCGGCAGCGATATCGGTGCAGGCCTCGGCTCTGCTGGCGAAGGGCCTCAAGGATTTGTCATCTGAACGCTATGCCGTGCGGCAACGTGCCACGAAAATTATCCAGACCGCACTGGGCATGCAGCTTCAGGCCATTGTCAACGCCGGCGGCCCGGAACAGGCAACGCGGTTGATTAAACTGCTGGATTTCAACATCAATCTGGATCGCTGGACCATGGCGGTTATCAAGTTGCCGCGGGAACAGCGCCTGGCCATGTTCAACTGGGGAATTAAACCGGCGGTATTGCCGCTGGTGGGAGCGGCCTTTGCGCGGCGCGCGAATGTGCGGGCATCATCGGCGGCAGGTCTGGCGAAACTGACCGGAAGCAACAGCAATTGGATACTGGAGCGATTACTGGGCGATCAGCGGCGCGTGGTGTATCTTTCAACCATGGCCGCACTGTGGAATCGCAAGCCCTCGGCCAAAATGGTGCAGATTGTATTTCATCGGGCAGTGGGTAATACGACCATGTACAGCGGTGCCACCACGCGACAGGTGGTGCATTTTAATGGTCAACCCATTTATATCATGCACTTTGTGAATTACTGGCAGCAGGCGCAGGACGGCCAATATGCGGCTGAACTACTGGAGCATTGGCATCCGGCCCATTTGAAATCCATGCTGGTGAACTTCACGGAAAAAATGGCGCGGCGGTCCGGAGCCAATGATATACTCCAGAATCCCAGCATGTTGCAGGGACGCAATTTTATTGCGCTGTTTTCGCAATATAAACCGCTGCTGGCCGCCCCGTATCTGCTGAATCTCATTTCCCGGCCGCAGACCAATCAGATTAACTTTGTATTTAACGGCCAGAGCGTCCACTGGGATAATCGTACCATTCCACTGTATCTGCTGGTATTGCTCTCCGGGCATAAGCCGCAGCATTATCATTTCTTCAAATCAGCGTTATATGGGGGCAGTTGGTTGTTCAATACCCAGGCGCAGGAAGAAACGACCATCAAAGCCATGCTGAAATTCTGGAAGCAGCGCGGCATAACACCGGTTCCGCCCATTCAACCGGGTGCCAGTAAACCGGCTGTCGGCCCACCGGGTGTGATTCATCCGCCGGGTCTGGTCATTCCACCGATTGCCATCCCCGCAGCCAGAATGCCCCTGCGCATTCAATCGGGTCCTGTAAAAAAATAAATCAATCACGCAACGGCGGCAAAAAAATAGCCGGTGGTTGCGTGGGAGACAACCACCGGCGTTCGTGGGGGAGAAGGAAGGAACTTTGCCACGGGAAGCCGTGGGAAACTTCTCCGTGACAATCAACTATACGCCGGGCTGTTGAGACTGGTTCAAATTTCTTAAATTTTTTCTTAAGAATTTGTAAATCCGTGATTTTCATAGTCTTACAACCATGCAACGGCTTTTGGAGATCAACTGTGGTCACGCCCGGAAGCCTCCCGCCCATGTCCGCCGGCTCTTCCGCGCCGGGCGGCCGCAAGCAGGGTCAAATTGTGCTCCGCAGCCAACTTTCGAGCCGGGTCCCGGGCGGCAAGGATAAAATAGTGCTCGGCAATATCCAATCGCTGAAGTCCGGCATAACATATACCAAGGCTCAGGCAGGTTTCACCGGCCAGAATTGCCGCATCGAACGACGGGGTATGCTGGTACGAGCCGGCGGCCGCCAGTTGTAGAATGTGTTCCAGCGCAGCCACGGCCTCCTCCATGCGGCCGCTTTTGAATTTCCAGTTGGCCCGCCGCCAGATCAGCGGCGGCCAGAGCGGATACCAGTTGGCGGCCCGTTCCAGAAGCTCTTCGACGGATTCTCCGGAATCAAATTCTCCGCGAATTTGCCGAACCAGAATCGAATCAAGCAGTTCGGCGACCGGTGGCTCCGGTGGCGGACGGTCCGGCGAAGAAAACGGGCTAGTGGACCCACTGCCGGAGACGCTGCAGTTGTGGGTGATCGTGAAAGTCCCGGCGCACCGCGGGCGATGGTGCGTTGGCTATTCGGTGACGAGTTGGGCGTTCAGGACACGCGAGCGGGAGGGTTATGGTATGGAAGCGGACAGTTATTGCCCGCGTGCGTATGGCTGGATTGATCTTCGTGGCAAGCCAAGCCGTTGCTGGTGGATACTGGCGGCAGCAAATCAACCGCAATATCAATGTCGAGCAAGAGCAATTTCAATTTCTCCCCCGCGCCTGCGCCTGTCACCGAAGTTGACGGGCGTATTGGGAGGAATCCGCAATATCTGCGCGGCCTTTCCACAATCCGATCAAGTCGGATTCAAGAAGCTTTTTTTCCAGTCATCGGAGGCTTGCTTTCCACGAAAATAAACAATGGCATGTCCCTCGGTAGGTAAACCGGTTCGCCAAGTATTATGGTCTTGCCGTCAAAATGCCAACATGGCCGGGATCAGCCGCGCCGGCTTCCAGTTGTCTGAGTTCATGAAGGATCAAAAGATTGACATATCCGCCGATTACGGTATTATCGCATGATCAAGTTATTGATAGTTTCGGGCTGAATTTCGGGAGCTACGCGACCGTCAGCCCAAAAAAAGAGATTCAGGATGATAAAGAAAGCAATGTAGCCTATGAATGTGGATGACATTGGGGCTTTAATCCACCAGGGCGCGGGGCCGCGCGACATACGCGGGTATTTCCGGACAAAACACGACGCTTTGCAATTTTATGCGAACACGCAGGCCTCACGGTTTACACCGAAGTCGGGTGGAAAATGTTGCATCTGCCAAGATTGCGCCGCGCTTGATGTTAATTACAATTGGAAGGCATTCTTCCGGCCTCGCTGGTCACCAAGAATTTTTGACATCGCGCTTCTGCTGATAGGAGTGCTCCGAACCACTTTCACGATGGATGTTATAGAATTCACGACCACGCACGGATTTTGCTTGGACTGTTGGAAAGTGGCGAGCCTGAAGCTACGGCTCGCTCTAATTTTGGATTTCCTTGGAAAACTTCTTTCCATCTTTGGGTTATTTATGACGCTCTTCGGTGCGGCTGGAACAATTTACTACGGTTCGGTCGGCTCCCGTTTCGGGCTGCTCACGTTTGTAGTCCAATGTCTGGTGACGGGAATTGCATTACTCGCGGTTGGATGTGCCGCCATCTGGGGAACAGGACGCCTCCGCATTCCTGAATCGATCCGTGGAATAGCGAAATCACCATTTCAATACTGGGGAGCCCGAAGGGCAAAGTAGACCGTGCGGAGGAGAATGCTCAGGCGTGCCGGCGGGATCGCAGTGCCGGATGCGGACAGTTATTGTCCGGGGAGGAAAATGTCACGCGGAGACGCGGTGGAGAGCGTCGTCCAGGCGTGGCATTCCCTGTCACCGGCTCAGCCGGGGTCCACTATTGTGGATCCCAATATATCCACATTTCCGGCATCCGGGGTCTGCACACTGATACCGACCTGTCCGTTGATGAGCTTACACAAACCTGAAAGCATGTGTTGCTTCCATAGTTGCGGATATAAGCCCAGATCGCGCACCTCATGAAGCAGGTGAAATACACCGCGAACATCAGCAAAGCTCATGCTTTCGGACTTTGCCATAGCCGACTCCCCGTAGAATCATTCTCACGCTCACAGACTTCGCCAAACACGTCAATACGTGCACGAACTTCACGAACGACGGTTTCAAAGAATTTTGTCAAGCTGCAAAATCGGTTATCAGTTTACCCCGATTTGTCGCGAAAAGTCAAGATTTGTGCGGCAACGGTTGGCCGCCTGGGCCTGTGACCGCTTTTGCTGATCCGCATCATGGGTTATCACCGTGATCGCGACATTGTCAGAGTGGGGTGATTACAGGGTCTGATCAATAGATGCAGTATGGGTCCGTATTGTCGGTATTGGCCAGCATTAGCAGTAGACGGGGAACCTGTCCTGGCGCAGGGGTAAACCTCTGCTCGTTGTTCCCCGGCGCGCCGGGGTTCGTTGATGGTTGCCCCCACTTCCGCCACGGGCAAATAATGGCAGGCTTATTGCCATCAACTACCGCAGGTTGCTGCTGTCACGCGCTCCGAGATTGCGGTAAATTTCCAGTGTGACTTCGGAATTATTGAGCGTATAAAAATGGATGCCCCGCACGCTGTGATCCAGCAATCCGCGGCATTGTTCGGTGGCCCATAGTACCCCTACGCGGCGCACAGCGTCGGCATCGCCGTTGCAGCGATTGATGGAGCGAATTAATTTGGCCGGATAGTGGGCACCCAGGGCCGTTTCCGCCATGCGCTTCATGGAATTCAAGCTGGTGACGGGCATAATGCCCGCGAGAATGGGAACATGGATGCCCGCGAGTTCGCAGCGTTCCCGGAAATCAAAAAAATCGTGGTTGTCAAAAAACAACTGCGTGACAATATAATCCGCGCCGGCATCCACCTTGGCCTTGAGATAATCCATTTCCAGCAGCCGGTTGGGTGTCCCGGGATGGCCTTCCGGAAAGCCCGCAACGCCGATGCCAAAACCGCGTTTGTCACCGTGCGAACCGCTGTGATTAAAAGCGCGGATAAACGACACCAGATCGGCCGCATGATGGAAATCATCAATGGAGCGATCATATCCCGGCAGATCACGCGGGGCATCACCGCCAAGCGCCAGAATATTGCTGACTCCGGCGGCGGCGTAACGGTTGAGAATCTCACGGATATCCGCCTGTTTGTGGCATATACACGTCAGGTGGGGAACGGGGTCCAGCGATGTTTCCTGTTTAATGCGCATGACCAGCGCATGCGTGCGGTCGCGCGTGGAGCCACCGGCTCCGTAGGTTACCGATACAAAGGATGGCTTAAGCGATTCCAGACGGGTGATGTGTTCAAACAGCGCCTGCGCCCCGGCATCGCTTTTTGGGGGAAAGAACTCAAAGGAAAAGGTGGTTTTGTCCCGCGTCAGAATATCAGCAATGTGCATTTGTATCCATCCTTTCATCCGGATAGACAGATAATAGCCTGATCATCCATGGAAAGCAACAGGCCGCGAGCTTTCCTCCGGGAACCATGGCAAATGTAGCACAACTGCCCGCAGTTCCGCGATTTATCACAATAGAAGCGCCCATGCATTCTGGACTTGGACAAGCTCAAACGCGGCGGAAATTGTGTCGGCCCGGCCTGAAGCTGTCACATTATTGGTCATTGATATTTGCACTTGCCCGCCCCGCTTCTGGCTGTCGTTCGGATGCGGCAACGCGGCGGGGATATCAGTTGGTTGAGGACTGCTCCCCTGGCCGGGTCCATTCCCCAAGCCGCAATCGCAGAAACTGCTGACCCCGTGGGTCTCGGATTCGGTCTCCGGCTGCGCCGGTCCATCGGCCGATATATTTTTCGTTAAAGATCCGCAGGGCGGTGTTAATGTCTTTATTCCTGGCGGTTGGCTTAAAGCTGCTGAGACAACCGTTGACCTGCCCGCGGAATGACGTATTGCCTTCGAAGAGCCACCTGCCAAGCTCCGAAAGAATTTGGGCCCGGCTTTTGGAATTGCCGATGGATGCGGGCAGCGCCTGAATAAAGAGGCAAGCTTGGGTGGGCGAGTCAATGACGGACGCAACGACGGTTTCTCCGGACCGGTTTGCCTCCTGAAAAGTACCTCCGGCAGCCTCGCGAGCATGCCTCAACAGCGTTCGGGCCTTCTCATGGTGCACCGTCAGAGTCGTCGACCAAATCCATGCTATTTTGTCCCCTTTAAAACTCACCACGGCGGCATTGATAAGGCCAAGCGGTTGCGCCAACTCGGCAATCCGACATGCGACCATTACCGGGGATACATTTGCCTTATTGGCAAGCTTTCGGATCGTCGCGGCATCGACGGGTGGCGCGGTGACAATCCGCTGTATTTCCTCCTTGGGTAACAACATTTCCGCCGCCAAACGGTCGGCAGCCTTTTCCTCACCTTCATTCGATCCGAAGAAATCGGCGTCAGATCGCACCTCGGAATTGCTTCCCAAAAGCAGATGCGATAATTCGTGTGCAAGCGTAAAGCGCTGGCGCACAGATGGCATTGTGCTATTGATCGTAATCCGGGCAACGTTGTTATTGCGTATGCACCAGCCCGCACAGCCGGTTAATGTTTTAGAACAGATCTCAACACCAATACGGGCGGCAACCGCCTCCGGCCCTTCCGGGAAGTTTTCCTTCGCGATGACCAGCGCCTCTAACAAATCCATCATGGCTGTTATCGATTCTTGAGCGGCCGAATTCCCAGCACGGAGTTGATATCGTCCAGCAGGGTCTGCTTGGTTGGGGTATCCAGATCAGTCAGCTTGATGCCTCTGAATTTCAGTGCCACGGAAGGGTGCAGTTCCAGCAGTGAGTGAATGTGGTTTGCCAGCGGATCGCCAGGGAATGGAGCTTTCCTTGGTGAAGACTTAAGGAACTCTTCGGCCACCTTGGAATCGCCGATAAGGTAAGGCTCTTGTTCCTGCCTGGGTATTGTCGAATGCGTTTTCATTGGACCAATCCTTCTTGCTGCAGCCACTTGCACGCTGGCCCCGGCCGCAACTCCATTTTAATGATTTTACC
>JAKAYZ010000028.1 GCA_021816165.1 Planctomycetota bacterium
TTGCCACATCTTGCGGCTGGCCCCAACGGCGAATCGGCGTTAATCCGCCAGCAATAAGTTCATCATATTTTTCCTTTACCGCCCCGGTCATATCCGTAGCGATAATACCCGGCCGAATTTCATAAACGCCAATTCCCGCATCGGCCAGGCGAATTGCATAGAGTTTGGTCATCATCGAGAGCCCGGCTTTGGCGACACAATAATCGCCGCGATTGGAGCTTGCCGCATAGGCACTTATGCTGCTGACGGTGACAATGGAGGGTCGATAGGCAAGTTCAGATGACTGGCATGCGTGTTTGGCGGCCAGCATTTGATTCGCCACCAATTGCGTCAGGAAATAGGGGCCTTTTAGATTGACATTGATAAGTTGATCAAAGCTGGCCTCATCGGCAGCTAAAATATCCGCGCGGACAGCCGGGGCGATACCGGCGTTATTAACCAGCAGGTCAATGCGGCCGAATTTCGCCAGCGTATGGTCGACCAGTCGCTGACGATCGGAGCCCACGCTTATATCGGCCTGCACAGCCATTGCCCCGGCACCGGTGGCCGCGATGGTTTTAACCACGTCATTGGCGGCGGAGGCATCGCGGGCGTAATTGACAACCACATTCCAACCGTCGTTTCCGAGGGCTTCGGCGATGCCACGTCCAATACCGCGGCCGGAACCTGTCACTAAAGCCGTCCTGTTATCCATAATGCACCCTGCAAAAATACACCGGGCAAATAATTAGTGGTAAACAGTGATGATGGCCGCTGGCACACAGCCGATGCCTGGGACAAGGCCTTATTCCGCCAGCGGTTCGAGATTAACCCATGCCCGTTTTTTCCAACTCTGCATTCCCTGCTCGGCAAGTTGAACACCCTTGGCGGCTTCCAAAAGATTCCACGGGAATGGTTCATCAAGAACAACGTGCCGGAGAAACAGTTCCCATTGCACCTTAAAGGCGTTATCCATTGGTCGTTGCGCAGGGACCTGGGCCCAGTTATCGTAAAAATTGATCGGCTGATCGATATCGGGATTCCACACCGGCCGGGGCGTATTGTTGTATTGCTGCGACACGCAGTTGCGAAGCCCGGCCACGGCAGAGCCGCGAGTGCCGTCAACCTGCAAGGTAAGCAGATCGTCGCGCCGGACGCGCACAGACCAACTGCTGTTGAAATGGGCGATGATCCCATTGTCGAGTTCAAAGGTGGCGTAGGCAGAATCATCAGCGGTGGCGGTGTAGGGTTTGCCGGATTCATCCCAACGCCTTTTTATGTGAGTGGCACCGAGGCAGGAGACGGCCTTCACCTTTCCAAAGACGTTGTCGAGCAGATAGCGCCAGTGACAGAGCATGTCGATAATAATTCCGCCAGCATCTTCTGCGCGGTAATTCCAGCTTGGGCGCTGGGGTGGGATGTTGTCACCTTCAAAGACCCAGTAGCCAAATTCACCCCGTACGGAAAGTATCTCGCCGAAGAAGCCGGTGGCAATCAACTGCCGCAGTTTAATAATTCCGGGTAGCCATAATTTATCCTGTACCACGCCATTTTTTACACCGGCCTTTTTTGCCGACTGATAAAGCTGATAGGCGGAGACGGTGTCGGCGGCGGTGGGCTTTTCGCAATAGATGTGTTTACCGGCGGCGATGGCCTGCTGAACCGCATTTACCCGGCGATCGGTCGATTGGGCGTCGAAGTATACGCTGTACTGCGGATCGGCCAACACACCGGCCAAATCTGTCGTGATTTTCGAATTTACGCCCGCCATTTGGGCGGTGGCCCGCAACTTGGCCTCACTGCGACCGACCAGAATTGGATCGGGCATGATGACATGGTCATCTGATACTTTGACCCCACCCTGTCGCATGATGGCTGCAACGGAGCGTGCAAGATGCTGGTTGGCTCCCATGCGTCCCGTAACACCGTTCATGATAATTCCCACACGAGTTGTCTGCATTGATTACTCCTGATTTAAAATGGCAAAATGTATTAAAATAACGTAGGGCCTGTTTGGAAACTCCGCCGGGAGCACCCTGGGAAGGCAAACGGCCGTCTGCGGCGTCCTCGATCCTGAACATATTCCAGAATATCCTCAGGATATGCCTCCTTGCACCCATCCGTTTTCCACCCCATACCACCGGCATCGGACTTTCCAAACAGGCTCTTATACGATTTGCGGCCGCGCCCCGGCGGGCAATGGTGGCGTATTTCCGTGCCCGGCACGGGGCAATGTGCCCGCCAGTTCCTGCCGCCAGTGAGCCACGTCGCCGGCCGGCCCGTAGACATAAAGCATCGTCGCGGCGGATTGACCGACATTGGTAAGCTGATGGTAGACACCGGCGGGGATATAAACCGCTTCACCATTGCCCAGTATCTTGCGTTCGGTACCCAGGCACATCTCACAGGTTCCTTCGAGAACAAAATAAACTTCCTCCTGGTCCTGATTGTGCCATGGCACCTGGCCGCCATCGGGTTCAAGTACAACATAGCCCATGGCGAAGGCGCTGGCCTGTATGGGTGAGGCACCCCCGACAAGATTGCGTGTATGGCGGCGGGCGGGGTAACGCCCCCCCTGCATTTCCGAGAGCTTAATGGTCTGCATAACTATTTCCTCAATGCTATTGGCTGACGAAATCAGGTTCGAGCGGCATTAACGGCAGCGACGAATTCCCGCGCATTGCGGGTGATGTCGGCCCATCGCTTCTCCGCCATCGCCTCCTTGGTGACAAGAGTGGAACCGGCCCCTACCATCACGGCACCAGCTTTTATCCAGTCGCCCGCATTTTTTGCACTTACCCCTCCGGTGGGCGTGAGGCGTAAAAACGGCATGGGCGCGAGGATATCTTTGATATATTGCGGCCCCATGCTTGTGGCAGGAAATATCTTCACCACATCGGCACCGGCCGACCAAGCTGTAAAAATTTCTGATGGGGTCAGGGCACCGGGAACCGATACCTTGCCCAGCCGCCGTGTGGTATCAATGATATGCGGATCTAAAACCGGGGATACCACAAATTCAGCGCCGGCGTGGATGGCGTCGGCACATGTGGCGGCATCAAGCACGGTGCCAACGCCGACAATTACATTCTGGCCAAGGGCATGCGTTACCTTTTCAATCGCGCTGATGGCATGCGGCGTACTCATGGTGACCTCGATGCCAATCACCCCCCCCTCCTGCAGGGCCTTGGCTATGTCTACCAGCACATCGGCGGAGGGAGCGCGGATGACGGCCACCACCCCACAGTGTGTTAACTGGGTCAGTACCTGCTCACGTTTCATTTTGCCTATCTCCTATTTTACAACGGGCCAATGGCTGCCGTAATGGCGGTGCAAATGGCCCGCATCGTCGGGTCGCTGGGGTTAATCGAAGAATCGATAATATTTATCCGCCGTTTGCAGCCTTTGGATGTAGAGCGCCAGTTCCACAAGGTGGTAGTCACCCCACATGCTGGATTCACCACACGGCACTTTTCGCCCGGATGGAATGTAATCCCAGCCGTTGGGTCGATGATAGACGCTGTGCAGCAACAACCCCTGGTGCGTGGAATCGGTGGCTAGATAAGGTTCTGCCATGAGCGCCCGGGCTACGGTCAGTCCGGCCTGCGTAAAGCGCGAAGAGAGTTCCGGTCGGTCCGACTGGCGTGCCAGATATCTTCCCAGTCGAAGCAAACCTTGAGCCGCGATGGCCGATGCTGACGAATCGACAGGCTCGTAGTCATTAAATGGGTCGGCGGGGCGCGACCGGAAGTCGCCGAGTAAATGCAGAGCCGGCGCACCGGTATCCCAATAGCACACACCGTCGCGTGCGGCGGCCTGCATGATGTAAAAATCAGCGGTAACCATGGCGGCTTTTTCAAATTCGCGCAGGGCGAGCGCTGTAACCGGGCGTAATGGCTCCGGCACGCGATTGGGATTGATGGCGGCTAAAAATTCCAACTCCTCAGCAAAGCCCAGAATTGCCCACGCCAAGCCACGCGTCCATGTGGTAAATGGGCTATAGCCCTGCTGACTGCCCGGGCAGCGAAACTGTCCATCATTGGTATTAAAAATTGCCTCGTGCACGGTGCGTCCTGCCGAGGCAGGAATGTCATAATAGTCGCGTCCATTGCCGTAATAAATATTGTATCGGGCGGTGGTCAGGCCATGTTCAAGCAGGCGGGACAGGAGCGATATGACTTTGTCATTTTCGGCCTGCAATTGGTGATTGAGTTGCCAGGCAAGGCCCAAGATGCGCAATGTGCGCATGGTATCGATAAACAGTGAGTGTGGACCATTGAATGAATAAATATATCCCCCACCCAGAGCCGTAGTGGACCATCTTATTGCCTGGGCGCAGGCCGATGCCTTGATTGCCAATTCATAAAATGCCATTTCCCAATCATTATGGCTGATACGTCCTTCGAGCATCAGACGTCGCAAATTACCGTAGGTACTGAGATTATTAAATCCGTGGTCATGCACGCCGTGGTGGGTGACATGGGCTGCCATATGGGTCACGGTTCGGCTTCGGCCAAGTTCGAGGAGGGTTTGATCACCGGTGGCGTCAAAGGCCAGGATGGGGATACCGTACATAAATCCCTCGGTCCATTGCGTCCAGGCACGACTGGTGTACTGACCAGACAGAGTGAACACCGGCGCACCGCGAGCAGGATTCCATGCGGCGAGGAGGGCCTTTGCTTTGAGAGCCGCCAATTCAAACACCTGTCCGCACGCTGCATTAAGCGATTGCACCTTCAATTCATGATCAATCCGCATGGGTTGCCTCGATAACAAACCGATTCAGTAGTCAAGAAGATATCGCAAGTCGATGTGATATAAAATGTAATTTTCGGGCATCTTTTGTATAATACGGTCAATGAGTGCATCGAACTTCATCTTCATTTATGGTGCCTATCATCGGGCCTGCGATCATCGTATAAGTAAGCATTTCGAGGACTATTACACCCTGCAATATATGGATGCGGGGGCGGTTGAGGTGCAGATTGATAACGACTGTTATGCGCTAAACGGGCATTCGTTTTGGTCGGCGTGGCCGGGACCGCATATCAGTTTTCATGCCGCGCGGGGCCAGCGTACCTGGGTGCATCGCTACGTGGCATTCCGAGGCACGATCGTCAACGACTGGAAACGCGCGGGGCTGTATCCCATTATTCCCCAACGGGCCCCGAGCGGCGGCGACTATGCGGAGCGGTTTGATTTTGCCTTGCGCCAATTAGCGCGTGGAGACGACTGGGGAATACGACGCGGTCGGCATGCGTTGGAGGGGATGCTGATTGAATTGGCGGAAGCCAGAGCGCTGGGAGACCATAACCCCACGTGGCTGGCCGAAGTCATTCGACATTTGCAGACATGGGTGCATGAGGGGCATCCGAATTATGAAGCTTTGGCGGCGAGTTTGAATATATCGATCTCCACCCTTCGACGGCAATTTAAGCGGGCCACCGGCGTAACACCTCATGATTACCTTATCGCCTTGCGCGTTGCGGCGGCACGTCAAATGTTGGCAGAATCGCCCACGGCGATTAAGGAAATTGCCCGGCGACTCGGATATCAAGACGTATTTTATTTTTCGCGGCAGTTCCGCGCCATGGCCGGCGTTTCCCCGGCGGCCTATCGGCGTAGCACGCAGGGATAATCGGTCAGGGAGTTTGCCCTGAATAATGCCGCCCATTTTAAGCCGATATGCCGCACGTTGAGTGCGGAAATATTTCACTCGGCCATTGATGACGTGCGAAAGCAGGAAAGTCATGGCATCTTGGTGATGCATACCGACAGGCACGATTTAACATGGGCAGGGCATTGCTCTCCCGGCAAGTGCGGAGCAATGCGAACGGCGACGGACTGGATGCGATTACGGTGCACACCTATCCAAACGCTTGCCGCAGCTAATACCATTGGCGAACTTGTCCGGGACTTTCAACGGTCTTATGCGGGCGAGGATACTATAAGCGTTAACTTAATAAGTGTCTCTTGCGTGTTCGTGGCGTATCAGCCAGGGCGGCTGTGATCGCGGACCATTGGCGTATCGCCCGACACGCCCTTATCGCCGCTTCTTGATGTCCGCCACAATCCATGCCGTCGCCGTCCCTGTTATTACTCGGAGAGGCTCCTAGGGCACTTCAACGTTGCGTCTGAGGGGGTAGCCGAAAAGTCCACGTTTGCGGATAAGGGCACCAACAGCCTCGGGGACGAGTTTTTGCCATGAGTCATCACATTTTTTTATTTTATCGAGTACATCGCGTGAAAAAATCTGCAGGTAATCGGGATTAAAGTTATCCATTTGGATGATCCATCCACTTTCGACAAGGTAACGATACAGGCAGCTCAATTCAGGTGTTAATTCCAGATTGCGCACGGTGACCAATTGACTCTCGGCGGTGCGCTTCAGCGGATAGACGTAAAGGCGATGATCGTTTTTAAATAGCCGCCCGAATGATTCCAAAATGCCGCCCTCGAGATCGGCATAGTAGGTAACGTCGAAAAGATCAACCAATGTGGGTATGCCCATCAGCAGTCCCACACGCTTCTTTGTAAATTCCGAGAGATAGACGGCAAGGCGATAAAATTCAAAATAATCGCTGATGATGACTGGCATCCCGCAAGCCCCAATTACATCAGCACGGGCAAGGAAGTCGCGCAAATCAATATCGCCGGAGGCCTTGAGATTGCGCATGGTGATTTCCATCAATTCCACCGGCTCTTCGCCATTGGAGTCGGGCGAAGCAAGGAAGTGCTCGCGGGCGCAGCGCATCATGTCCAAGTTCACATGAGTTACCGGGCGAAAACTGCCGCGTTCCACCAATACCGGCTTTTTATGAAGCACCTCCGAGGGTTGAAGCACTTCGCCGCCGGGACCGAACATGGCGGCAGGTGACAAACCAAGCTCCACAAGTCGGAGACTCATGATGCGGTTGTCGACATGCCGAAATTCAATGCCGGAAAACTCGATCATATCGATTTCAATGCGGGCGGCCGAGACGCCGTCCATTAACGACCGCAGCAGCAATTCGGGGTCGTAGTGATAGAAGAATGCGCCGTAGAGGAGGTTAACACCCACAATGCCGAGCGCTTCCTGCTGCTGGGCGGCCTCGCGGTCGAGCAGGCGGACATGCAGAATAATCTGCGAATCCTGATCGCGCGGATGGGCCTGAAATTTGACACCCATCCAGCCATGGCACTGCGACGTACTTTTGAAACTTTTGGCGGCAACTGTGTTGGCAAAGGCGAAAAAAGCGGTGGTATCGCCGCGTGATTCGTTCAGACGATCAATATTAAGTTTTTGTTCATATTTTAACATTGCCTCAAGGCGGGGACGCGATACGTACCGGTCGCAATGGCCGTAAATCGCATCGCTGACGGACATATCATAAGCACTGATGCTTTTGGCGATTGTGCCGGAGGCGCCGCCGACGCGGAAAAACCAGCGTACCACCTCCTGTCCGGCCCCGATTTCCGCAAAGGTGCCGTAGCGTCGGGAGTCGATATTAATCTCCAGGGCTTTGCGCTGCGTATCGATGAGTTCGCCGTCGCGATTGGGGGAATTGGGTCGAATGGAAGTCATGTACACTCCAAAAAACGGCCGTCAGCAAAGATGCCCAGCGGCATCTGCCACATGATAACAAACGGTTGAATGAATGGGGATATAACCGCCATGGGCAGGAACAGGAGGCCGAGGCCATCTTTTCGGGCGGAAGTGAAGTCATTGGAAAATAGACGGCTGGCGGCATTTCTCAGTGCCTTCCTGAAACCCCTGGGCGGCTGAGGAAACCAGCGACGTCAGGAATGCCCGAAAAAATGGCCGCGCCCGATTACGACGGGATCGGCGGTGGCTGCGGTGGGAAAATGGCTTTAAGTTCATCCACTTGCTGGGCGGGCGACCAGCCGGACATACCGTCCTTCCAGACCAGCGTATCGGGTTTCAGATCACCGGAGTCCACCTTGGCAGAAAGTGTGGACATATCAAAAGGCCCTGCCTGCTTGCCGGCCACCGCCAGATAATAGGAGCTGGCAGCCGGTATCGGTGGCGGCTTGCTGTTGTTGGAAGCCATTGCAGCCCCCATTTGATTGCCCATCGCCATACCTGCGCCCAAGCCCACGCCCATCGACCCCATACCACCGGGGTTTGCGGCGGCCAATGGAATCGCCGTCGCCGTCTGATAGCGGGTGTATTGTCCCATATCGCCAAGAGCACCCATCGAGGAACGGGTGTCGATGGCTTTTTCCACTTCGGGAGGCAGGGAAATATTTTCCACATAAAAGAGCGTAAGTTCAACACCCAGTGAAGCCAGATCGGGTTTGATTTTTTCTAATGCGATTTGGCTTATTTTGTCATAATTGCCGGCCATCTCAAGCGCCGGTATGTGCGATTGGCCAACAACATCGGTGAAACGGGAGACGATGGTATCGCGCATCTGGCCGGAGATTTGCACCGATTCAAAAACTGGATTGGTAGCAACCTGCTGGCGCAGAAAGGTTGCCGGGTCGCTGACGTGCATCGCATAGGTGCCGAAGGCGCGCAGACGGATGATGCCAAAATCGGGATCGCGCATCATGATGGGGTTGGGCGTGCCCCATTTCAGATCCGTAAATTGTTTGGTGGAAATGAAATAGACTTCAGCCCGGAAGGGTGAATTAAAGCCGTATTTCCAGCCTTTTAATGTGGAAAGTACAGGCATATTTTCAGTGGTAAGTGTGTACATGCCCGGCTTGTAAACGTCGGCGAGTTGCCCCTCATTGACAAACACAGCAACCTGGCCTTCGCGTACGGTTAATTTGGCCCCGTTTTTAATTTCATTGTCGTAACGCGGAAATCGATAAGCGAGAATGTCATTATCCGCCGGCTCCGTCCACTGAATAATATCAATGAGTTCGCCTTTGAGCTTCTGTATGAGCGACATGTTGGCACTCCTCAATATTGAGAATTCTTTTGACTATGTGATAACCAAAAATGACGAAATTGTCAAAAAATGCCGGAGCACGGCCCGCTGACGGCAGTATGGGCCTGCGCCTATTGGCGATAAACTGGTGTTATTAAAGATCACACGAGGCGTTTTCGTGTGCTGTTTCGATTGAGCCGATGAGCATGACTCCTACCATCAGCCAACCCGCACATGCAAGGGAGGAATTCTCAGCCCCCTCGGCTGTAGCCGCAGCACGACGTGCATTTCGGCGGCGTTGGCTTCGGGTGGCATGGCTGGCGGGAACGGCTCATCAATTAGACATGCTGGCGAAGATAACTATTGCCGCGTCGATTGCCTATACGATCGCCACACTGACAATCAGCCTGCGGGCAATGGGCTGGGGATGGTGGGCCGGTGCCCTGACTTTAATGGCAGGTGGACTTGCCTGGGTGATGATTCGGACCCGGCACAGGCAGCACCGCATGCGCCGACTGGTGGTGGTGCTGGGATCGGCCATACTGATCGCATCCCTTGGCGCGGGCGCGGCGTGGTGGGCGGGGATTATTTGTGCCATCGGTGCCGTCGGAGCCATTTATCAACGGCCACGCGGGCTGCAAATCGCAGAACGACTTGACGCGATGCAGCATTGGCCATCTACGACAAGTGTTGCCGTGAGTTTAATGCGCAAATCGCCGGCTTTCGCCCACCCCATTGCGAAAGGCTTTGAGCAGCAACTGTACCTGCGCGCCGGCGAAGGGCTTGCCGCCATTACCACAACCGCATTGCTGCGCCCGGGTGATGTGGGAAGGCAATGGGCGAGGGCGTGGCTTTTTTTAATAGCTGCGGTGGTGTGCGGATTTGCATTACCGGCCGGCGAATCCGCGATATCGGGGCATGCGCGCCAGCCGGCAATCAGTTCGCACCAGCGATCGGCCGGTGCAGGTTTCGTGGCAGGCTATCGGCAGAAGGCGCTGCCGGCGAGGACGGCGACTGCGCCGCATAAAGATTCCGCTCGCTCAAGTGGTCGCACCACCGCGGGCCACGGCCACCATGCAAGCGATCGCACACACACAACCGGGAAGTTAGCAACAACTGCCCGACATTTGAGAGACAATATTATTACCGCCCGCCACATGCTGACCCAATTGAAGGCGCTGGCGGCGAGGCAGGCTTTAGACGTGACATTGGGGAGGCATGCGGCAGCGCAACTCAACCGAGAGTTGCACACATTAAAGCCGTTGGGCGCAGGGCGGGCTATGGTACGCGCCATC
>JAKAYZ010000029.1 GCA_021816165.1 Planctomycetota bacterium
TCGTTGTAAGAAATAGATTTTTTGAGCACCGATTCTCTGTGCCCAGACGCCTGATAAGTTATACAGCGCAATTCCACAGCCCGCCGCCACGGCGTAAGTAAGCGAGGTCGTGGCCGGGAGTACGCCAAAACTCTGTTTGAGAAAAATTGGAAAATAGGCGAAAAATCCCGCCACACCCAGAAAGACGAAGAACCAGGACATGAGAAATCGGCCAAAACGCGTAGGCAGCAACCGCGAAATGCTTTTGAGACCGGCGATATTCAGCAGGTGCAAATGCTTGAGCATTCCGCCACCAACCAGTTCGACCCGCGCGAAACGTGCCAGCGCGTAAAAATCCAGACCGATCACAGCCTCAGCGGCACTGCGAACCGATGGCTCTTCCTTGGACAACCGCGGCAGAAAAATCAACCCAACGCCAATGGCCGCCGCCAATATTCCGGCTCCCATCCACAGCCCGAAGCGATAGCCAATCGCGACAAAAGCCCCGGCCAGCAACAGACCGGTTACCTGACCGGCGCCATTGAAAGTCTGCAGCCAGCCAATGCGGCTGGTCCATTGTGCGGGCGGATAAAAATCGACAATTAACAGTGTTGCACAGGTGCTTACCGCCGCGCTGCCGGCTCCCATCACCAGCGCCAGAATCAGCCACGCGCCAAGATTGGCGGCCAGCGGGAAGACGATCATGGCGGTGAGTTCCAGCAGCAGGCCACCGCAAAATACCAGGCGGTAGGCTTTTTTTTGATCCGCCAGATTACCCCACAGCGGCGAAGTCAGCGAACCGAGGTTAAACGCACCCATTACGTATCCAACCGCGGCCAGCTCATGCGGGAGAAGCTGCACCATCATCAGCGGAAGGATAATGGGAATAAGCCCGGAGGACACCGCCCCCAGCAACGTGTATGCCGCGAACCACGGTGATATCCATTGCTTTGGGCCGCGGATGGTATCCCAGAATAGTTTATCGATACGACTCATGATGCGTTCTCAGTTGTTGGCCACAAAACCCACGCGCCGGGTTACCGCCTTGTAGCTGAACCACTGTTGCAGCAGGCTTTCATTAAGATGGCCCATCAGATACCGCCCAATTCCCGTCAGGCTGGTGGAGTCATGCAGAATATTCACCGGCACGGGCTTGGCATCCGCCAATTGCAGCACAAATACTTCCAGTTCTGAATCCAGGTTCACACTGGTGCACGGATGCGTTAACACAAGCTTGGCGACCGATTGCCCGCCGGTGCCGCTTTTTCCTTTCGGTGCCGCGGGGTTAATGGACACGTCCGTCACTTTCGATTTGGACAAAGCCTGGCGCGCCAGTAAAAATGCCGCATCCATAAGTTTGGCGCTGCGGACCTGTACTCCCGGCAGATGCCCGGGAACCAGAGCGTATTGCGGCTGACCATCCGGCGTTATGCCAACTAACTGATTTTCCAATGCCTTGAAGGATGCCGGACTCAATACCGCCAGGTGATATTTTTTCGCGGCCGCGGGTAAACCGATTTGCCCTGCCGCGGCGGCCAGTTTCACGCCATCTTGTTTATCGGCACGATACGCCGCAAGCAATTGAGCATCCCGCACCACCGCGGAACGCACCATGGCCAGCGTTGCGGGGTTGTGCGCCTTGTCGACCGCAATAACACGATATAAATACATATTACCATGCGTATCCGTCAGCACCGGGCCGTTGTACCCGACCTGCAAATGCAGCAGCAATCCGATATTTTTGGAATTCGGATTCAAGGCATGAACCTTCATTGCCAGTACGCTTAAACCCAACGGCTGGGATAAACCCGCCTGATCCGTGGTGGCATCACCAATGCCGCGTAAACTCCCCAGAGCGCCGGCATCGAGCCAATGATTCCACCGCCCCACTTCCGGCGTGTAACCATATTGCTTACCCAGATCCGCTGCCAGTTTATCGTATGGCACCCATTGTGATTCAGGTATGGCTTTATGGTAGCCGTTCACGTCCACCGTGCTCCATGGCTTATCGGAAATGTTCCTCGCCCGATTCAACATGCGGCGGAACAACAGATCCACTCGCTTGATAAGCTGCTGCCGGATGAGTTTCTGCCGCACCTGATCAAACGTTTTATATTGCGTCTTGGCAGCTTTGGCCGGCGCGGTTGTGGTAGCCGGGGGTGTGATTTCAAAATCGTCGCGATGGGCCTGATAATAGGCATACGCCGCTTGAATATCAGAAATGGTGGGCTTAAGCGTTGCCAGCACCGTGGCACGATCAAATTTTAAAAATTCAATCTTCACGCGATCCGGATAACGATACCCGAACGGATAGCGATGGCCGTTAATCAATGGCGGCGGAGTGGGACTTCCCTGGCTCCAGGGCAGTGTGGCGCGATAAGCGGCAAACAGGCTTTGCAGTTGGGCCGCTCCGGGTGCCGGCATGGAACCGGCCGTATCCGAAGCCCGCATCCGGGCGTAGCGCACTTGCACCGAGGTACCAAGTTCACTGATGAAATGCGCCAATTGCGGAGAGCTGGGACGGCAGGCACCACCGATAAATACCTGCAATTGGTCAATTGTGGTTAAATCTTCAAGGGCCTGGACGACATTGGGTTGGGCAAAATTGGAATTCGCCAGCAATTCTCCGATCTGCTTGCGCAGAGTTTTCTGTTTCACCAGCAGATTGATATCGCCGATATCGGGAAAAAATCCTGACTCCCGCGCTTCCCGCAGCAGCAGATAAAACTGAATCGCCGCACGGGTATCGCTGTGCCGGCTGAGCCACATTGGATACAGCCCCATTTCTCCCAGGGCCGGCAAATTTCGTAAAATGCGGATATCAATACGGGCCTGTGTGAGCGCGCCTTTGGTCAGCGGCTGGCCGTTAAGTTTTCCCAGCACAAACGCATCACCGGAACCGCCCATTCCGGATTGATAAGAATAGCCGACCAGAAACGTCACCATCAAAAGCACGCCCAGAACCGCCATCATGGGCTTGCTGTATTTTCGCATTAACTTTGTAGCCATAGGCTCATCACCGCGCAGTAACCATTAACCATAAAACAGACCTTTGAGCATAAACGATTCCGATCGCGGCGTAAATCCCGCGGGTGGGGAATTGTTGTACCGAAGCAGAAATATCGCCCCTTAGCCGAAATGGAAATGGCACCCCTGCCAGCCGGCAATCTGGTGTGCCGGAATGCCGATGTGTCCTGGGGCTGCGACATGCGCCCGCCGCCCTACATTCCGCGGCCCATCAAGGTTGCTGCTTGTGCGCAAGTCGATTGACGCCGGGCGCACGGCCTTTATACTCTTACGCTTTCCGCGTTCGCTGCACCGGCTGGGCGAACAGTCAGCGGATGGTCTGTTTTCACCGGTTTCGTTTTTCCCTGGAGGTACCCCAACGTGGTCGATAAACTCACATATTTCTTTGGTAATGGCAAAGCGGAAGGAAGCGCTAAAGATAAAGTTCTATTGGGCGGCAAAGGTGCGAACCTGGCTGAAATGACCAATATTGGTCTGCCGGTGCCCCCGGGCTTTACCATCAGCACGGAATGCTGCGCGGCGTATTACAAGAACGGCGAAAAGTTTCCCGCCGGCCTGGAGCAGCAGATTGACGAGAGCATCAAGCTGCTGGAAAAAGCGCTGGGCAAAAAGCTCGGCGATCCGGTCAATCCGCTGCTGGTTTCCTGCCGCAGCGGTGCCGCGGTATCCATGCCCGGCATGATGGATACGGTATTGAACATCGGCCTGACCGAAAAAATGATTGATCCATTTTCCAAATCATGCGGAAACCCGCGCTTCGCATGGGATGCGTGGCGGCGATTGATTAATATGTTCGGCGATACGGTTATGGGAGTGGATCACCATCACTTTGAAGCGGAACTTGCGGCGGTAAAGAAACAGCGCAAGGTCAAGCTGGATACCGATCTGGATGTTGATGGCCTGAAGGAAGTATGCCAGCGCTATCTGAAAGTTTACGAAAAGCATACCAAAGAAAAATTTCCCACCAGCCCGCGCGAGCAGATATTGAAATCGGTCAAAGCCGTGTTTCAATCATGGATGAGCCCGCGGGCCATTAAATATCGACAAATTAATGAAATTTCCGGTCTTAACGGCACGGCCGTAAACGTGCAGGCCATGGTCTTCGGCAACATGGGCGAGGATTGCGCCACCGGCGTCTGTTTCACCCGCGATCCCTCCACGGGCGAAAATGTGTTCTACGGCGAATTTCTCATCAACGCCCAGGGTGAAGATGTGGTTGCCGGTATTCGCACGCCGCAGCCGATTGAACGCATGGGCGATACCCTGCCGGATGCGTATGCGGAATTGCTGCGGGTGAAGGACATTCTTGAAAAACATTTCAAGGATGTACAGGATATGGAATTCACCGTTGAGCACAATCATTTTTATATGCTGCAAACCCGCAACGGCAAGCGCACCGCTCAAGCCGCCGTTCGCATCGCAGTGGAAATGGTTACCGAGGGCCTGATCGATCAGAATACAGCCGTGCTGCGGGTTGAACCATCAAGCCTGGATCAGCTCCTGCACCCCTCATTTGACCCCAAAGCGCCGCGTGATCAGATTGCCAAGGGTCTGCCGGCATCGCCGGGCGCGGCCGTGGGCAAATTGGCCTTCACCGCGGAAGAGGCGGAGAAGCGCTTTGCCGATGGCGAAAAAGTTATTCTTGTGCGGAAGGAAACCTCACCGGAAGACATTGGCGGTATGCAGACGGCGGTGGGAATTCTCACCAGCACCGGCGGCATGACCAGCCACGCGGCTGTTGTGGCCCGCGGCATGGGCAAACCCTGCGTGGCCGGGTGCGGCGAACTGGATATTGACGCCAAGGCCGGAACGGTCATTATCAAAGCCGCTAATGGCAAGGCCCGCAAATTTAGCCGCAAGGATACCATTTCCATTGACGGCTCCACGGGTTGTGTATTCTCCGGCGCGGTTCCGACGGTTAAGCCGAAAGTCTCCGGCGATTTTGCCACGCTTATGGGCTGGGCGGATTCCATCCGCAAACTGCAGGTTCGCACGAATGCCGATACGCCTAATGATGCCAAAGTGGCCCGTGAATTCGGAGCACAGGGTATTGGCCTGTGCCGCACCGAGCATATGTTCTTTGAAGGGGATCGTATCGTAGCCGTGCGGGAAATGATTCTCGCGGACAATGAAAAAGATCGCCGGGCCGCGTTGAAAAAGCTGCTGCCGTATCAGAAGAAAGATTTTGTCGGCATATTCAAAGCGATGGATGGCCTGCCGGTAACAATCCGGTTGCTGGACCCGCCGTTGCATGAGTTCCTTCCGCATGAGGAAAAAAATCAGCGTGAAATGGCGCGTCAGATGAAAGTGCCGTTGGATCGAATCAAGCGGCGCGTGACAGAGCTGCATGAATCCAACCCGATGCTTGGCTTCCGCGGTTGCCGCCTGGCGGTCATATTCCCGGAAATTCAGGAAATGCAGGTTCGGGCGATTTTCCAGGCCGCCGTGGAAGTGGCCAAGAAGGGTGTCAAGGTTTACCCTGAAATCATGATTCCGATTGTCAACACGGTAAAGGAACTGGAATTTCTGCTTCCGCGTGTGCGGGCCGTGGCGGATGAAGTATTTGCCAAGGCCGGCAAGAAAGTGGAATACAAGGTCGGCACCATGATTGAATTGCCCCGCGCGGCCATCACCGCCGATCAGATCGCCAAAGAAGCGGAATTCTTCAGCTTCGGAACCAATGATCTTACGCAGATGACCTTCGGCTTCTCGCGTGATGATGTGGCATCTTTTGTGCCGCGGTATGTTGAACTGGAAATTCTGCCCAAGGATCCATTTAACTCACTGGATCAGGACGGTGTTGGCGAACTGATTAAAATTGCCATTCAAAAAGGCCGCGGCACCCGCAACGATCTGAAGGTCGGTATTTGCGGTGAACATGGCGGCGATCCGGCGTCGGTGGAGTTCTGCCACCGTGTCGGGCTGAATTATGTCAGTTGCTCACCGTATCGTGTTCCGATCGCCCGGTTGGCGGCGGCGCAGGCCGTGGTGAAGGCCAACACCGGCGGAAGCTATTCCACGAAGTAATGGCGTTGTGGCATTGGCAATCATGCCGCACGGTTAACGTTTCAATCTCAAGGCCCGGCCGGTAATACCAGCCGGGCCTTTTTTTGTTGGTTTTTGCGGCATAATGTGCTTATAATTCACCCAGATTGGTGTTGAAGATCAGCTTTTGCGAGATTTGACCATGGCCCAGCGATTGCTAAAGAGAAATGGAAACTCTTCTCATCAACTCAAGCGCACGCGCGTGGCGGAACATCTGGCCCACCAACATTTCGACATTGATCAGGAAGTGGAACGTATCTTCCTGTTGAAAAAAGCGGGAGATGATCACAGCAATCATGAGCCGATTAAGTTGCTTGAGGTTAATCGAGCGACCGTTGAATGTGGGATTATGCCAGTCTATTTTGGACCGTCGCACGAGGTTCCTTATCCGCTGGTAATCGTGGAGGTATCGCGCCGTGAATTCGACAGACTGCGCAACGGGCGGCTAACACTGCCCGATGGTTGGAAGATTGCACGGGAGCTTACGAGGTGAGTTCAAGCAATGCGGTGATACGGGCTTGGTCGCAGGCTTACGCGAGCCAATCATATGCG
Source organism: Planctomycetota bacterium (assembly GCA_021816165.1). The sequence goes on from JAKAYZ010000029.1 coordinate 6,604, forward strand.
GATTGGGAGACCTACCACGCCTTATGCCTCGCCCAAGGCCGCGTTGCGGAATGTGAGAGGCTGCATCATCTCCAAATGGCATGCGAGAAGTTATGCAAGGCCCACATGATGAAAGATGGAAGACAGAATTTCAACTGGAGGTCGCATAAATGCATTGCGAAAACGTTGCCAATTATTGTTCGAGATATTGCTTCCCGTACAACGGATCGGGGAACTAAATCGAACGTGGTATCGCATTTACTCCAAATCGCAAGGGCATTATCCCCGCATATCGAGTCTCTGGCACCGACATCTGATGCGCAGACGCCGAATGCCGAGTATCCCTGGCAGGACCAAAGTGGAGCTGTAGTCGTACCGGCTGAATATGACTTTTCCGAATTTGCTCCCTTGCGCACACCACGCGGTGCCCAGTTGATTAAACTATTGCAGCACGCGGCTCAGACACTTAAATAAGGTGCTAATATGGCAGCAACATCCTACAAACTGGGTTTCATCGGGGGCGGCAATATGGCGGAGGCCATTGCCCGCGGGGGCATCAGCGCCGGATTATTCAAGCCTGCGGAATTATTTGTCGCGGATCCATCCGAACAGCGCCGGGAATTGCTGGCGGGGCAATTGGGCATTGCCGCATCGGCGGACTCCGCGGAAGTGGTTGCGGCATCCGAGTCGGTACTGCTGGCGGTTAAGCCGCAGAAAATTGAAGAAGTATTGCAGCAGATTAAGCCCGTTATAAAACCGTCCACACTGCTGATATCCATTGTGGCGGCCATCTCCACGGGCTTTATTGAAAGACAACTGGGTTCCGCGGTACGTGTGGTACGGGTCATGCCCAATACCCCTGTGCTGGTCGGGGCGGGAGCCACCGGCATTTGCCGCGGAAGTGCGGCGACGGATGTTGATATGCGCTTTGCTGTGAGCATTTTCGGAGCCTGTGGAACGGTCGCAACGGTTCCGGAATCGCTGATGGATGCTGTCACGAGCCTGTCCGGATCAGGTCCGGCGTATGTGTTTTATCTGGCCGAAGCGATGACGGCGGCGGGTGTGAGTCTGGGACTCCCGCCGGCGGATGCGCAACTCCTGGCCCGCCAAACCATCATTGGTGCCGGCCGGCTGCTGGAGCAGTCAGAAGACTCCGCGGCGGAATTGCGCCGCAAGGTCACAAGTCCGGGTGGATTTACCGAAGCGGCCATAAACACTCTGGCTGGCCAGCGGTTTGCGGACATTATCGCGGCGGCATTATCCGCCGCGGTCAAGCGCGGCGCCGAATTGTCGCGTTAACTAAAATAGCGGGAAAAAAGATAATGTTTGCCATTGAAGTCCAAGCAACATTCTGCGCAACGCATCAATTGCGACTGCCCGGCGGCAAACTGGAACCACAGCACGGCCACGACTGGCGTGTGACGGCGCGTGTGGCGTCCGGACAACTCGATGCCCTTGAAACCGTTATGGATTTTCACATGCTGGAATCCATGCTTAAGGAAATTTGCGCATCGTGGCATTACCGGCACATGAATGATATTGCCCCATTTGACCGCGCCATTAACCCATCCGCCGAGCGAATAGCCCAGCGTATTGCCGAACTTCTGGCACCGCAAATAGCGCCAGGAGCCAAATTGGTGAGTGTCTCAATTACCGAGGCTCCAGGGTGTGTGGCCATTTTCATGCCTGAATAACAGCGTATCGGCACCGCGTTACACCGATGCCATTTTCTTTACCGCCGCCGCAGGCTGAGCCAATGCTTTTTCAATGCCCGGCAGAACATAATCACGTGCCACAACTTCCCAGCTCATCCGCGAGGCGAGTTTGTAACCCTGCTGAAGCAGGCGGTCAAACTGCGATTCCGATCGCGGCAACCGGCGATGAATCTCGGCGGCGATGGTCTGCGCCACCGAGCCTTCAATGTAATCACGGTTGGCATGATCAATCAGCAGGCAATCCTGTATGCTGTGCGGATGCGCTTCGCCGGATTGGGTGTAATCAACTTCAATGACATTTTCCGTACCCGCCGATCCGGCAACATGGCGGACAAATCCCGCACACCCGCACAAGGCGGTATAAACGCAAATAGCTCCGAAGGAAATCGGTTCAATCTGGGCAATGCCAAACGGTTCATAAATGGATTGGCCGAATTCAAGATCCGATCCGTGCCGGATGTCCATAAATTCCATATCCGCGGGCATACGATCGCCGCAGGTGCGGCGGTCAAAGCCAAACTGGTTGATGTAAACAATTTTGGCATTTCTGCTGCGGGCGTTGAATTCCTGCACGCCGGCATAAAATGCGGCTTCACCGCCGGTAAGATCCGGATAGCCTTCACGATGCGCAACGGGCCATTTGTATGATACCTCCATATTGCGCACATCATCGGTGCGCCGGGCGGAGGTTTCGGTGGAAAGTACCAGCAGGACGGCGGACTGATTGCCATGCCGCAATAATTTTTCCAGATGTTCCATAACGCGCACATCGCGCCACAAGCCCTTGGAAAGAACCATGCGGGTAACATGCGTGAGAACAAAATCAGGACGGTATCCCAGCAAGGTCTCGCAATAATGCTGCAGGCGGTTGCGCGAGGTCATTTTCTCTTCCAGCGACAACTCAAACGCCGGCACGCCGTTATACGCCAGATCAATATTCTTCTTTTTGAATGCGGAATCCAGAAATCTGAATTCATCGACAATGTAATCCCCGACGGCAAATATATTGTCACAATGTTTGGCCGCATCAACCAGCGGGTATTTGTAGAAGAATTTCTGCGAACCAAACACATCATTGACATTCAGGCCCTCCCGCGTGGCCTGTCGCATGGCGTTGTAAAATGCAATGTCCTGGCCAGGATGAGATTCCACAATCCGGCGCATGGGTGCCACTTCATGGGCATAAAAGATGGTGCGAAAGTGCGCCGGCGCATTGAGCCGGGCCGCCAGAGCAGTGGGCATTCCCATATATTCATGGGAAAGAAGCACCGCCGGGTGCGACACACTGCCGCACCCGATGGCCAAAAGCGCATCAATGGCCGGTTCGGCAATACGCAGGTACTGCTCGTAATCCCAGACATATTCATACCGGTTGGATTCAATGCCGAACTTTTCAAACAGATGAAATTTAAACATCCCAATGCGGGACTGATCGAAATGATTCACGTTGATCAGCAGTACTTCCGGATGCGATGTTATGCCCGTGAATTTATCATGAAACGCCTTGCGGCCATAAATTAACTCCACATGATATTTCCGCTCCACCTCGGCCAGTGCCGAAGCCAGAGGATGGCCGGTAATGCCATCCATGGAACTGTAGAGCACTTCGCCATCATGTCCCAGCCGTAAATCCGCCGGACCGTCGGTGTTAAACAGCGGCCCGACGAGAATATTACGATCCACATGCTCGGAGTAATGTTTGGATGTCAGCAAGCCATGGAGAACCGCTCCGATTCCGCCAATTTTCTGTACGATTTCATG